>LUTY01000001.1 GCA_001640045.1 Candidatus Thiomargarita nelsonii
CTTTGTACCTGTACCAGCAGTGATGAATGCCCACCCAATTCAAAAAAATTGTCATAAATACCCACTTTATCCAACTGTAGTGCTTGTTGCCAAACTTGAGCAATGCGTTGTTCAGCCTCAGTTTGTGGCATGACATAAGTAACATATGACTCCCCAGTTTTGTAGAGGCGGGAGGCGTGGTCATCGCTGAAAGGATTAGGAATAAATTTGTCTGTTGTTTGAAGGTCATTTCGCCTAACGGACAGTTGCTCCTGCTCTGCTTCTGTCAAGCATGGCAATTCCGAGAGTCGTTGATTCGGATTTGTGACAATGCCTTCTAGTAACATCTGAAAATGTTTTATAAACCGAATAATTGTGTCTGCATTAAACAGAGCCGTTTTGTATTTCAATCGTCCAACTAACCCTTGTTCTGTTTTTTCTATCAGTAGGGTCAAATCAAACCTTGTCGTCCCGTCATCAATATTGAAGGTGTTTACGGTCAGATTTGAAAGCGCTGGGGGTGGGGACGGAACATTCAGAAAGGTGAACATCACTTGGAATAGCGAGGCATGGTTCAAGCTCGGCTCAAGTTGTATCAACTCCAGCAGTTTGTCAAAGGGCCAATCTTGGTGAGCATAGGCACCCAAAACGACTTCACGAACCCGACTCAACAGTTCTAGGAAACTGGGATCGCCTGAAAAATCAGTACGCAGGATCAGAAGGTTGGTGAATAATCCGATTAGTTCCTTGAACGCCACTCTATTGCGTCCGTCGGCAGAGGAAAACACAAAGATATCTTCCTGTTCTGTGTAACGATAGAGTAGGGTTTTGAACGCGGCTAACAGCATCGTGAATAGGGTAACACCCTCCCGCTGGCTTAGTACTTTGAGCGCATCGCTCAGTTCCTTGGAGAACTCAAAAGATTGTTTGGCACTTTGAAAAGTGTTAGCTGCCTGTGGTGAGCGATCTGTAGGAATTGGCAACAGATGAAAACGGTTACCAAGTTGTTGCTTCCAGTAGGATACCTGAGTTTGCTGAACATCACTCCGCAACCACTCACGTTGCCAGTGGGCAAAATCCGCGTAATGAATAGATAATTCAGAAAGGGGAGAAGGTTTCCCAGCATAAAAGGCTTCGTAGAGTACCGACATTTCCCGGTTGAGCCTTCCCCATGACCGATCATCAATGACAATTTGATGTATTGTCAAGAGCAACACATGTTTTTCTTTACCTAAACGTAACAAGGTAGCTCGCAACAATGGACCTTGGGCCAAGTTGAATGGCCTCTGGATATCCTCGGTAGCTAATTGCAAAACCTTAGTTTCCTGTTCCTGTTCGGGAATATCTACCACCGGTAGTATCAAGGTCATATCTGGAACAATGCTTTGGGTTGGTTGCCCATTTATGGTTGGAAAGGTGGTTCGTAAGATTTTATGACGCTGCACTATTTCGTTGAGGCTCTGCTCCAGTGCTGCTACGTTGAGCGAGCCGGTGATGCGGTAGGCTCTAGCTCTATTATAAGCGGGACTGTCAGGCTCTAACTGATTGAGAAACCAAATCCGTTGCTGGGCAAAAGAAAGTGGTAATTCTCTATCTTGTGATACAGGCTGTAAAGGCGGTGCATGACGCTGTAACTTCTTGATAATTTTAACGGCATGCAGCATTTCTGTCCAACCTTCGTCTAACTTGGTCTGGCCTGGTGGAATTTTATAACTTATAGGATATGTAATGCTCATTTATTGTTCTCACCTTTCAACAATGACTACGGGTGGTTAGTGTAATTTTCTAAAATGAACGTAACAGGTTGGTTATCAAGGTGTAAGTAAAGACACTGCCACGGTATAATGTGCCTTATCGCTTGATTTATCCTTACTTGTTTAGGAATACCCGTAACAGATGTTCCCAAGGTTTTTGCTCTCAATACTCTATTGGGAAATATTCATAAATTAAAAATTGGTGTTCTTTTGTTTTGATAATTCGTCTTCTAAACACAAAACGGTTCTCTTTCTCTACTCCGAAAATTATTGGAATATCTTTTCCTAAAAGATTTTCTATACAAATTGTTGTAAATTCAAGTTCGGTTTCATTCCAGCGTCTCAAAATAAAATTTCCCAGCGATTCATTAGAAGCTTCTAAAGACGCTTCTAATTCCTGTGCGATAAGATGATCATTCCCATGTATAAGATTCAGAAACGATTCAGCATATATGGCGGGAGTCTTTTCTTTATCGGTTAAATTAAAGCGAATTGCTCTATAGTAAGTCGAATGGAAGTTTTGATTCCATATTATACGACTTTTGTTCTCTTCAAATTCAAAACTTCCCGGTTTGATCGTATGATTTAAAACCTCAAATTGGAGCGATGGAAACCTATTGAGTAAAGCAGTACTTATAATATTGACATTAACAAGGGGCTCGATTTGGGAAAATTTTTCCATAACAGACTCTCTCATATCTGAACACGTTGATTTTATTGTCTTCCAACTTCTTGGGTAATCGTATCTCCGAGGGCCTCTCCAATGCAGTCAGCCCAAAGGGTATTCATTACTCTATTAGGATGCCCATCAACCGGCACTTGTCTCTCAGACGTTAGTGGGTACACACAGTCAATGTAATTGATATGGTTGTTTTTTAAGAAGTTTATATAGTGAAATTTTGTTTCTGTGTTGCACGAAAGCAGAATGACGGCAAATTGAGTGCCTTTTTTTTGGCACAGACTATTCATTTCTAACAGCAATTTCTCCGTTACTCTTCTTTTTTGGGAATCTCTCCCCCACGTTTTTAACTTCATGTATAGTGTTTGAAAAAAATTGACAGTCGCTAATTTTTCTGTCAATGGCCACTTTGGATAAATTTCGACTGGATGTTTTATAAGGTTGTTTTCACTATCGATTGTACAATATGGAATGCCCCTATACTCTTGTCCTATCCTTCGTCCCACCCTTTTTAACAATTCAGAAGGTGCTATATTGCGAACTTCATGGTGTCCAATGAATCCATAGAGGATCATTATGGGAGGTTCAGATAACATTTTTGATGAGAAAAGCCTTTCAATGGTCAATAAAGACTGATATGTTCCATAGCCACCTGTTCCAAAATTTAACACTTGTACAGAGGGATATCTGCTCTGTAATTTCCATGAAAAAGTTTCATTGTCGGATATTGCATATCCTTGAGTAAAAGAACCGCCTACAATAACAAGTTGACGTCGTTTGTCGAGCTTTTCCGCCCCGGTAGTTCGCATTCCTCCGGGCAAAAAAGTCAACGTTCCTCCCGTCGAAAAAGTTAGTTCCTTTGAATTTAGAGCATAAGCAGGAACAGCATATTTCATTTTCTTTGAAGAAGTATAATCGGGAAAAAAGTATTTTCCTTCCCTATTCTTCCAACCTAGTTTGGGATCAGATTCGTGTACTGGATTAAAACTACGAAGTTTATAAGGTGGATGCCCTGTAAGTCTAAGCAAGAGTTCACTGCAAACGACAATGGCAATCAGACTAAAAAAAACCGTGATGAGGGAAAATATTCGTGTTTTATAACGTTTAATGAGCATTTTTGATGTTTTCACCTATTTAACTTTAATTTTTCTGGTATAATTTTATCTAAGTTGGCTAATTATATTGATAGTCACTAGTAAGTACTGAACCATGAATTTTATGATATTTTGAACATAAAACGTTACGGAGCAGTTGTGCCGGGTTTATCGGCACGGTTTATCGGCAAACCTGCTCCGGCAAAATAAGGTAAGAACCATGTTATACCAGAAATTCAGGCCCCATTCATCATCCAATCCCCTATCACTGCGTTTGCGCCCACGGTTTCGCGCGGTTTGTCAAGTGCTAAAATCATTGTTCCTATTCCCACGGACAGGTGCCCTGCTTACTGCTGTATTAGTGAATCTCACACTATTAGCCGGTGATGTTCCATTTTCCACTGAATATACATATGCTCCTCCTCTTGATGAAATTTCCGGTATCGCTGTGAGCAGGAAAAATACGGATGTATTGTGGATACATAACGATTCTGGCGACCAGAATCGCATATACGCGATTAATTCACAAGGTAACTACCTTGGTGCTTACTATATTGATGATGTTTCATCGCGTGATTGGGAAGACATAGCTGTCGGTCCTGGACCCATAGACAGCGAGCATTACATTTACATTGGTGATATCGGCGATAACCAGGCAGAGTATGATTTCAAGTACATTTATCGTGTCCGTGAACCATACGTCGATTTCAACCAATCTCCCTTAGTATCAACAATTTCTGATGTTGAAGTCATCAAGTTTCAATACCCTGATGGAAAACGGGATGCCGAAACACTTATGGTTGATCCTCTTACAAAGGATATTTATATCGTCTCAAAAAGAGAAAGCAATGTTAGAGTTTACCGTGCTCCTTATCCGCAAGCTACCAATAGCACCATAACACTTGAACATGTGGCTACACTTAATCTAGATGGTCAGACGGTTGGTGGCGATATTTCTCCATCAGGACTTGGAATATTACTGAAAACTTATAGCAGCATTTATTACTGGTGCCGTATGTCAGGACAGAAATTGTGGCAAACTTTTAAAAATAAACCAGTAACAGTGCCATATACTATTGAACCGCAAGGTGAAGCTGTGGGTTGGATGTCTAATGGACTTGGATATTACACAATTAGCGAAGAGCCAGATGGTAATCCCGCACACCTTTATTTTTATCCTATAATGATTTTAAAATAGTAGTTGTAAAATTAACTTGATAGTGTCACATTTGAATCATGACGTGGGGTAACGCATGCCGCGAGAACGCCATAGGATGCGGGTAATGCTACTTATATTATCGTTCCCACGCTCAGCGTGGGAATGCCTGCCCCGACGCTCTGCTCTGCGTCGAGTGTTGGTGCAATGGCTCAAAATACGCGATAATCGATAATACTTGGCGAAGGTACTTACTCATTGACTTATCTTCCAACTTGGGTAATCGTATCACCAAGGGCTTCTCCAATGCAGTCAGCCCAAAGGGTATTCATTACTCCATTGGGATGCCACCTGTCCCAGCTCAATCGCTTATCAGGCGTTAGTGGGTACACGCAGTCAATGTAATTGATATGGTTGTTTTTGAGAAATTTGATGTAATGAGATTTGGTTTCGTTCTTGCAGGAAAGCAGAACTACGGCAAATTTTGTGCTGTTATTTTTGCACAGACTGTTCATTTCTAACAGCAATTTCTCTGTAACTCTTCTTTTTTGGGAACCTCTCCCGATGGTTTTAAGTTTCATATATTGTTTTTGAAAAAAATTGACAATTGCCAACTTTTCTCTCAACGGCCACACTGGATAACTTTCAGGAGAATGTCTTATGAGGTTGTTTTTATAATAATCAATTGTACAATATGGAAGGCTGCTATACTTTCGTGCTATTGCTTCTAACCATTCATAAGGAGCTACATTGCGAACTTCATGGTGTCCGATGAATCCATATAAAACTATTACGGGAGGAACAGATTTTGAGAATATTCTTTCAAGGGCCAATAAAGATTGGTATGTTCCATAGCCAGAAGTTCCATAATTTAACACCTGGACGGATGGATATTTGCTCTGTAATTTCCAAGGGTAAGTTTCATTATCGGACACCCCATATCCTTGGGTAAAAGAGCCACCTACAATGACAAGTTTACGTGGTTTGTCAAGCTGTCCCCCCCCTGTAGAGCGCATCCCGCCTGGCAAAAAAGTCCATGTTCCTCCCGTCGAAAAAGTTATCTCCTTTGAATTTTGAACATAACCAAGAATAGGGTATTTTCCTTCTTTATTTTTCCAACCTAATTTTGAATCCTGTTCGTACATTGCTACTGGATTAATAGCACTATCTCTTGGCCTATAAGGTAGGTGCTCTGTCAGTCTAAGCAAGAACTCACTGGAAACGATGATGACAATTAGACTAAAAAAAAACGTGATTATGGAAAATATTAGTTTTTTATGACGTTTAATGAGCATTTTTGATATCATCACTGATTTAACTTTATGATTATGGACAACAATTTACTTTTCTATAATATAAATAGTGAATAAACAAAATCAAGACATTTCCATAAGACATCTCGTCAATCTTTTGCCCACATAGTCTCCATAAAGAATGCCTTTTGAGGTCAACTCAATCTCTTTTTCGGATGTAGATATAAAACCCTCTAACTCAAGCTGCTTAATAGTTGAAGCACAAAGTGAATCTAACTTAAAGCCATGCTTCCTTTGAAATTCCTTCAAATCCAGACGAACTAACTTCATTTCCAACGCCACATTTCGTATCATTCGCTCCAAACTAGTCAACTGATAACCACGACTAAGAGGAAGTTCATTCGCTTCTACAGCCGCTACATACCTTTCCAAATCATTAGTATTTTGAAGAAGCCCATAATCACCAAGAAAACCAAATGCTGACGCACCAAAACCGTAATAATCGTTCCCTCGAAACATATTGATAGGGTATGTATGCACATAGTGCCCCATTTTTGTAAATGTAAAAGAACTCCACGGGAAATATTGCGCTTGCTCAAACTGTTCTATAGCATACCGCATGAATTCAATCTCCTGAGCATCAGAGGGTAATTCAAGCGTCTTTTTACGGACACCAGCAGAATACGCCGTATTTGCATATAGCTCCATCTTATATACGGTTATGCTTTCTATATTTGTAGAAAGGGCACGTTTTATAGTATCGGCCCATGTTTCTTGAGTATCGCCGGCAAGTCCACTGAGAAGATCAATATTGACAACAGCACCCGTGGCTTTAGCCATTTCTATGGCCTTCAAAGCCTTTTTCTCTGTGTCCTTCCGCCCAGACAGCTTGACAACTTCGTCGCAAAACGATTGGATTCCAAGACTGATACGATTCACGTCAAACTTTTTCAGGATATCCGCTTTTTTCTCAGTGAGTGTGACCGGCTCTGCCTCAACTGTAAATTCATGTTCATCATCAATACTTAGATTTTCATGGAGACATTCAATGATTTTGGATAAATGACCTTCCTTCAGAAGGGTTGGCGTACCACCCCCGAAGTAGATAGAAACAACATGCTTATCCTTTAAGTGAAAACGCTTTGCCGCAATCTCAATTTCCCGACAAACCGCATCCACATATCTATCTATCTCAGGTCTTTCGCTTCCTTTCAGGGTAATGGTTCTGTAGTAGCAATAAGCGCATCTTTGTATACAAAAAGGGATATGCACGTAAACGCTTATTGGCTTCTCGGTTAACATCTCTTCGACTGCCGATTTTTTCCAATATTGAAAGCTTGGATAGTTGGTAACAAACCCTTTTCTGGAAGGCTCAACGTAGGATTCTTCTGCTTTTATATTCATAGCCTCACTTACCTAATATATAAATATTTAACAATTCTCAACCTTGGCAAAAATTAGGATATTGCGTAGATAAATTGCATATCATTTCAGTCCAATGGTTCCCGTAGGTTCAACTTTGTTGTCCACCTTGGTAGAAATAAAGTCGGCCAACGTTTTGATATTCCTAAATAACTCAGAGTTCAACTCGGAATCAGAAAATTCAAACCCAAAGCGATCTTCAAGCAAGTTTATAAATTCCATAATGGCCATAGAGTCAAGTCCAATCCCATCTTCAAACAAGGATGCCGTCTCATCAATTTCTTCTAGCTTGATGTTTGCATCTATTTCATCCGCGATAATATGCTTAAGTTGGTTAATCATATTTTCAATCATTCTACGTTTCTCCTCTTTTTCCTTAGCAGCATGTTTTCTGGCATCGTGCATGGTCATTGGATGCCATTTCTACAAGTGCCTGTCTATCTACTTTACCGTTAGGCAATGTTGGCAACGAGTTAACAACACATACATTGTCTGGAATAGCGTACTTAGGCAAAACATCAAAACACGCTTTTCTAATTTTAGTGCCGCTGGGTGTGGTGCCTTGAGTTGGAACACAAAATGCCACAATTTCTTGCCCTCGCTTAGTCTCTCCCCTCGCCACCACAACGACACGCTCTGTACTTTCAATCGTCTCCATTGCCTGTTCTATTTCCGAAAACAAGACGAGAAAACCACTTCTGTTCACGCTATGGTCACATCTACCAAGCACTTCTATATACCCATCTTGCTGTATTCTACCCAAGTCTCCTGTCTTAAACCAATCATACTGGCTCGACACACCCTGACTAATCATTTTTCCATTTCCGTCTACATATCCTTCAAAACCGTACTCATGCTTGCAACAGAGTTCACCAACTGCCGTTATCTCCTCACCAGTTTCAGAGGTTTTTTCGTTTAGGCGCATTTGCACACCCGGCAGAGGCTTTCCAGCACTTATGGCACGCACATCAATGGGATCATCCGGATCATAGGTAGCTATTGCGCCCATTTCAGTGCTTCCGTATAGATTTAACAGGCAGCCAAAACGGGACTCAAAGCTCGAAAATGTATCTTCTTTAATTCTATCGCCAGCAGTCACCACGCGCTTGTAGGCTCTTGAAGTTTTTAGTCCCTTCAGTAACATTTCACATAACGTCGGTGTCAGAAAAGCAACATTTTGATTGAACTGCCTTTCTCTCTCTATATATCTAATGATATTAGAGTTTTCCTGCAAGTCAATTGATGCCCCAACCACAATACCGGGAAGAAAGGCAGCACCTAGACCATACATATGAAAAATGGGAACTGGGATGGTTATTCTGTCATCCCCCTCCAATCCAAACCTTTTTACGCAGTTCAGAACGTTACCAAGGAGCTTTGCGTGTGAGTGCATCACGATTTTTGAGGCTCCCATGCTACCTGAGGTCCTTAAATACAGTTTCCCCCTGGCATTGTCTTCCCTATTATCCTGTTCACAATTGCATTGCTCATTCCTTTCAATGCGTAAAAATTTCTCTGGATATCTATTACACTCCACCAGTTCATTGTTCAAAGAACTTTCAATCATGAGTCGGTATTGGCAGAATTTCGGTATCAAGGGCTTAAAGCCAAGCTCTTTTCCACTGTGGCACACCGGCGGTAACAAGACAAAACTATAACCCTTTTTTAATAGGTACAACAGGGTTAAAGCACCCGGCACAGAATTGACGCATTCCAATGCAAGGTTATTTTCAATACCGATTTTTATTTCGGCAAAATACTTGTCAATCCCTTCAAAAACAGTCGGCATTTCCTGATAAGAGCAAGTTAGCTGCCCATCGGTCAAAGTGTTCTTTTGAGAATGTACAGAGCTTACGACTTGACCAATAATTTCTTCAAATGTCATGTCACCACCTCACGATTTGCATATCAATTTTTTTCATAAAAAGTATCCTAAAACGCAATTTTCAGCAACCGTTGCAAATCTTTTTGACTCAAATTTTGGAGCCTTGTATTTAATTCTCCACTTTCAATTCGTTCTTTTACAATCTGGGGAAAATGCCAATCAAGTTTTAGTTCATCTCGTAATTCCTTTTTACTAAACCAGAAAATTTCTGCATACTTTTCTGCCAGTTTTCTCCAATCCAATTTCTCAATTTTGGTAGTAATAGAGGTTATTACCTCTGACAATGCCATACATAAACTATTAACTTCATCCAAACTCAAGGGATTTCCATCTCCGTCAATATAAAAATATCTGAGACTATCTATATAATTTCTGCCCTGTTTGATGGATAGGTGATTGAAAATGTCAATTGTTAACCCTAAATCTTTGTAGGCCGTTACAATTTTGATACTCCCATATTTCAAAGATTTACATTCATCCCATAACTCTACCGCGTTTAAACAAAAAAATTCTCTTATCAAAAAATCTTCTTTATAGTCAGGATGTCTATATGGCCCATGAAACTCCTTGCTGAGTCCATGCGCTCGGAAACAGACAACTTCAGAATATGCCCACAAAATCCCACATAATTTATGGACAATCATAGAATTGTCCTTTGTGGTAGAAATCATCTTTGAAACATCAATGGCATCCCTGAATTTGATTGGGGATAATATAATATTTTTCCCATCCCTGTTACACAGGTTGCCATACTTCAGATTTTCAACCATTGAAAGTAAAAGAATGACATATTTCCGCTGTTTTTCCCTTGACATTCTCAATTTTTTCATACCTTGAACAGAGGGCATTATTAATCTAATAATACGTGCAGGGGTTTTCAACATGGTCGAAATATCCATTTCGTCAAACCCTTTTTCTTCTAACTTGTCGATATCATTCAGTAACTCCTCAAAAAAGATATCCATAAAAAGATGAGTAATGGAATTAATATCGACAGGCCAAGTATTTTTCCCATCTCTGGCCCATGTTTCAGATACAGCATTTTTAAAATCCTCAATTATCTGTTTTTCTGTTTCCATAAATAACTCCTTGTCAGGCTTGTAATATTATAAATGATCCCACGTAATATCTTGCTCAGTGATAATTTTAAGGACTAAAAAATAACTTAGAGCTAAAACTTTATGATGATTTACGGAAAATTGAAGCTAATCTCCTTTCTTGCTCACTCGTCTCTGGAATTTTGTCGTTATTAAAACTTTGCACTAACATCTCTTGTGCAATACTTGTAAAACCTGTGATCTGTTCCAGTGATATGCCCTTTCCCATCAAATACGGTATTGCCCAAAAATAGAACATATACGAAGGCAGCACCACAGACCCCCTGATGGTTTTATACATCAATTCCACCATATTACTTGCCACCTTCCAATCCATTGAATTATGTTTCCAACTATAACCCTCGCCGATAAGTCCATGTTTTTCTGCATGTTTATGAATAGGCGTTTTTTTGGCATAATAGTAAAGTTCTGCGCGGTAAAATGCAGGGGAACTCTCTTCGAGAAAATTTATAGTATTTCTGAGAGTTTCCTCTGTTTCTCCCGGAAAACCCACGATAATTGAAACAAAGGTCGTAATACCCCGTTCTTTAAGCTTGTGAATGCCGTATTTATATTTATCTATCTTAGCAAATTTATTCATATTATTCAAAATGGTTTGGTCGCCAGACTCTATACCTAAGAACACCCCCTTGCAACCACTGTCACGCATCAAATCAAAAGTTTCATCATCAGAGTGTGAACATCTAAAATAGGAAAACCAATTGAAATCAAATTTATATCGGATCATCATTCGGCATATCTCTTTAAATCTTCGCAATGGTACATTGAATGTATCGTCAATAAAAATGATATTTTTTACCCCTGATGCATGGAACATTTTTAATTCATCCTCAACAACCTTCAAGCTGGTAAAATTTAATGGCCCCGCCACAACAGGATACTGGCAAAAACTACACTTAAAGGCACAACTTCGAGCAGTTCGCGTCTGTGTTGTTGGGGTGTAAAACTCCCTTCTAAAATACCGCCATTCAACACTGTTTTCGTCCATGTCGTTACTTTCAATCATCCTTTTTGTTCTATGAAAAGTATTATTATCAAACGTATAAATCAAATTGGGAATGTCACTAAAGTTTTGTTTTTTCTGGTTTCGCAATTCACGGAGAATATAAGATAAGGTTGTCTCCCCTTGAGAATCGTAAACATAAATATCTGCACCGATTCTTTTAAAATTCAGATGTTGTGTCTTGCTATCATAGCCAGAACAAATGTTATATATATGCGGCCCACCAACAATTATTTTTGTTTGGGGACTATGGTGTCTAACAAAATTAATAATATCGATAATAGGACTATTATCGACATAAAAAGTCGTTGTTATGGCTACTGCACTTGGTGATTGCACTAGCAGGTCTAACAATCGATCTTTTTCATAATTAAAAAAGTTAATGATCTCAACCTTAAATTGTCGTTTACGAAGAAAACTCTTCAAATAACTGACACCTAAACTCGGTAACTCACACACATGAAAATGCCGATCTTGGCCCGTTGTCTCTTTTAAGATTTGATTCAGCACGTCCATGTAGGGCGTTCTTACACCACGAAAATAGACTGAATTAGTCTTTAATTGCCGGTAAGTTCCGGAATAGGCTTGCATTTTTCTTAAATTGTTTTCTACCACCTGGAAACCGATATCATTGTAACCAATAATTATGCAATCCAAATTATCGTAACGTGCCATTTTATATGTACCTCCCATCATAAAAACAGAAATTCAATACACCTATTTGTCGTGGTGCAAAGATTGAGAGAATCAATCCCCTTTTTTTCTGTCTCCAGAACCATAAATAATCCCTTTAGTCGCATCTAAAGTTATAATCATATTTTCCTCTAATAGCTTTGTTGCTCTTTCAGCGTCAGCTATGCAGGGTATACCCATTTCCATAGATACGATACAAACGTGTGTGAGCATCCCTCCCCCCTCGCAAATAAGACCCGATGAATTCATCACTCCAACCGCAAAAGCAGGGCTGCTATTCCTGACTACCATTATATCCCCACTTTTAATCTTATTAATATCAGTAGAATTTTTCACTATCTTTACAGAGCCAGTGACAAGCCCGGGGGATACAGATATGCCTTTAACAATGACGACGGAATTAGCTTCCTTCATTTAATAATCTCCCTGCCTTTAAAATATCCCAATTTTCAACCACTGAGTTTCCACTAAATCTGCTCTGCACTTTGTAACTCATCATATTAAAATTTATCCCCTTATTATTAAATAGTGGCTTTAATGTATTGGTAATTGTACCCTGCCCGTCTACCAGTATAATATCATTAAATATATAATCAGGTTCTGCCCATGTAATAACCCCATCTTCTTTAAGAAAGAAGACTACTTCAGACACGATATTCTCAAAGCTGTTGGAAATACTTAAGCTTGACAATACTTTATGAAGATATATTCTGGACACTTTGTTATGAAAGATGTCTTTGAGTTCACTGGCCCCTTTTATAACAAAATTAAGGATACTCCCATTCACATTCCTTTTTTTCATCTGGTTACGTTTTATGTCCCAGTACTTTATCGCTTCATCTGTGATAGAAAGTCCCGCATTAAATATATTCACAATATCACCAGCACTTTTATTTTTATCTGTTATGTAATGCGTTGAGATACTTTGAATAAGATCACAATTCTCTTCATCAGGCTCTGCTACAAAAACAGAGTCATATAATTCGGATAATAAAAATACACAAAACCCCATACCCGGGCCAATTGTTAAAACTGAATCCGATGGTGCAGTGGATAAAATTAAGTGCTTATGTGAGTCGTAGCCACCTTGGATATTGTTATTCAAAATATCATACACATCAGATAAACTTTTAAGTCCCCACTTGGTTACAAAACTCCGTTCATTTCCAGAATTTTTAATAGCAGAACACAGTTTATTAGAAAATTCATCAAGTTTTGGAAAATGGATTTCACACATATTTTGTTATTGCTCGTGATTGAAGAATAAATATTTTATCATCTTTGGCTAAGGCCCATTCTATATCTTGTGGCCTACCATAATGAGACTCAATTTTTGTTCCAATCTCACATAACTCAGTTAATTTTTCGTCAGTCAATGAGTAAGATTTTCTCTGTTCTTCTGAAGTGCTTTCTTCTAAAGCACCAGATTCACTGCCTAGTATTAAAATATTTTTTTTACCAAGGTTTTTTGTTATCACTTGATAAGGTTTTTTAGAAATTTCAAAATGGTCAGGAGTGACTCTTCCTGATACAACAGTTTCCCCACATCCCCAATTTGATTCAACAATCATTACGTCTTTATTTCCTGAAAAAGGATTGGCTGTAAAAAGAACACCGGCTGATTTTGGCTCTATCATAGTTTGAACAATGACAGCCATTTTCAGATTATCTTCAGGGATATTCATTCTTTTTCTATAAACCATTGCCCTTTCAGTAAATAGGGAATTCCAACAATCAACAATTTTTCTAATAATTTGATCTTCACCTTTAACATAAAGGTATGAATCGTATTGTCCAGCAAAAGATGCTGTATCAATATCCTCTGCTGAGGCAGAAGAACGAACTGCAACTCGATCATTTCCTATATTTTTTGCAAGATTATTATAGCACTTTACTATTTTTTCTTCTACTTCTTTAGGTATTTTATTTTTTTCCTTATATTGAGAGTAAGCATCAACCGTGACTATAAAGCCAGCCGGAACCGGAAAAAAAGCCTTTACCAGTTCAATAAGATTTTTTCCTTTACCTCCACTTTTACCGGGTTCTACTTTATCAAAAAATTCAATTGTTTTCATCATTACACACAACTCGGTAGTCCCTACAAATCAGTGGAGGTATTAAAATCCGCAAAGCTCCGCTTTGAACTTTGAACCCCATCACAGAAAAATTTACAGCAAGGACTATTTTATTTAGCGACTGGGTGCCATTTTTAAAAGAGCCTGTCTATCTACTTTACCATTGGGCAATGTTGGCAATGAGCTAACCACAAATACGTCGTCTGGAATTGCGTAGTTTGGCAATCTCTCAAAACACGCGCTGCGAATTTGATCGCTACTAAGTGTGGCTCCTTGACTCGGAACACAAAAGGCCACAATCCGTTGCCCCCGCTTACTCTCTCCCTTTGCTACCACCACGACACGCTCTGTGTCTTCAATTTTCTCCATCGCTTTCTCTATATCCGCAAACAAAACGAGAAGGCCATTTCTGTTCACGCTATGATCACATCTACCGAGTACTTCGATATGTCCGTTTTGCTGAATCCTACCCAAATCTCCGGTCTTAAACCAATCAGACTGACTCATCATGTTCAAACGATTGTTGTTCCCATTTTCGTCCACATATCCGTCAAAACCGTATTCGTGTTTGCAACAGAGTTCACCAATGTCAGCATTCATATCATCATCAGGCTCAAAACCTTTATCCTTGAGACGTATCTGCACACCCGGCATCGGTTTTCCAACCGTGATAGCCCGCCTATTGATAGGGTCATCTGG
>LUTY01000002.1 GCA_001640045.1 Candidatus Thiomargarita nelsonii
GCGTGAGTCGATGTAATTCAGCCGCTGGATTTTCACCTTGACTCAGGTCTTCAATGAATAAAGGAACCGTCTCAGAAGGTGGCGCAAAAGACGCTTGCCAGTTTCCATTCACACAGTGATAACGTAACCGTAAGGCATCATGATGTGAAAGTACGGCCGCCAATGCTTGGCGCAAAGCCTCTACCTCTAAATCAAGCGGCACATGCAACAAGATAGATTGATTGAAATGCCAGTATTCGGGTAAATCCTGTGCCAAAAACCAATGCTGAATGGGTGTCAGTAAACATTCTCCCGTGACTAATCCTTGTTCTGCATTAACGACAATGTCAAAACTGATTATCCTCGCTAATTCAGCAATGGTTTGATGCTCAAACAAGTCACGGGGTGTCAAATGTAAGCCCGCCTGACGGGCACGAGCGACAATCTGGATGCTGAGAATGGAATCGCCACCCAAACTGAAAAAGTTGTCATGAATGCTGATATTATTCTGCTTTAAGAGAGAACGCCATATTTGGGCGATTTGTTGTTCGATGTCGTTGCGTGGCACTTCATAAGCATCAGTCAAATTCAATTCTGGAGACGGCAAGGCTTGACGGTCAATTTTGCCATTGGGTGTCAAAGGCAGTTTGTCCAACACGATGAAATGACTGGGAACCATGTAATCGGGCAAGCTGGCTTTTAGAGTCTCTTTGAGTTCTGCCACTAAGTCATTGGGCTCTGAATCACTTGTCAAATAAGCCACTAAGCGTTTGTTATCATCCCCCTCATACAGTGTCACGATGGCTTCTTTCACTTTGGTCTGTTGACGGAGTACGGTTTCAATTTCTCCTAATTCGATACGAAATCCCCGTAGTTTGATTTGGTGGTCAATACGTCCGAGATATTCTAGGTTCCCATCAGGGAGCCAACGGGCTAAGTCGCCAGTTTTGTAAATGCGTTCGGTTTTGCCAAATAGTTCGACTTTGATGAATTTTTCGGCGGTGAGTTCCGGGCGGTTGAGATAACCGCGTGCGAGGCCTCTACCTGCAATGCACAGTTCGCCGGGAATACCGGGGGGTTGGGGTTGGTGTTGTACATCTAGGATGTAGATGCGGGTGTTGGCAATGGGGTGACCTATGGATACAGTGATAATATCATTAATACTGGAGGTATCAAATGGAAAAACGGTTGCAACCACCGTTGTTTCCGTCGGTCCATAAGTATTAAGCAAAGTCGGAAAATGTCCAAAGTTCTCCAGCCACTGTCTGATTCTTTTAGCAGAAACGGCTTCACCGCCAATCAAAACCAAACGTATACTCTTAGGCCAATATCTTTTGATTATTTGCAGATCTGTTAGCAAGCTATGCCAGTAGGCCGTTGGTAAATCAAGTACCGTTAACTTTTGCTTATGACATGTTATTAGAAAAGTTTCCGTCGTGCTAAGGATTTCCTCAGTACGCAAAATGAGAGTGGCTCCTTTAAGCAAGGTTGGATAAATCTCTTCTGCTGCTGTATCAAAGCTAACCGAAGCAAATTGCAATATTTTGTCGTGACTGGTAAGCGCATAAACGTTAATGGATGAATGGATAAAATTACTTAACGCTGAATGTTCAACCATCACACCTTTAGGTTTCCCCGTTGACCCCGACGTATAAATCACATAAGCCAAATCTGAAGCTTGCCTGCAAATCAAAGGATTCTCTGAAGACTGGGAAGCCACATCCACTTCATCCAAACACACCACCACACAATCAGCTTCCAACTGTGCCTTCAAATGGCTCTGAGTCAACAACAACGGGGCCGCACTGTCAGAAAGCAGATAACGAATACGAGCCGAGGGATAGCTCGGATCAATCGGTACATAAGCACCACCCGCTTTGAGAATAGCTAATAAGCCAATAATCATCTCCAATGAACGTTCCACCGCAATCGCAATCAAGAAGTCATCACGGTTGCCGTTTTTGAACGGGAGCAGATAATGAGCTAACTGATTGGCTTTGCGGTTGAGTTCGCGATAGCTTAATTGTTGTTCTTCAAAAACAACAGCGATATTATCCGGCGTGATTGAAACCTGTTGTTCAAATAAATCCACAATAGTCAGGTCCTTTGGATAATCCGTGGTCGTGTCATTCCAAGTTTGCAATTGTTGGACTTCTTTTTCAGTCAGCATGGGTAAACGACTGATAGATTGCGTTGGATTGTCAACGAGGGCACTCAGCAGAACTTCAAAATGTGTCGCCATCCGTTCAATGGTTTGAGCCTCAAACAAATCGGTGGCATATTCCCAGACACAGTGGAATTGCCCGTCCGATTCTTCAATATTCAGGGTCAGGTCAAATTTAGCGATGGGGTACTCCGTGTTCAGTACCGTGACTTCTAACCCAGGGAGCTTGAATTCCGCCGTTTCGTTGTTTTGCAACACAAACATCACTTGAAAGAGAGGATGATGACTCAGACGACGGCTCGGTTGCAGCTGTTCCACCAGCATTTCAAACGGAATGTCTTGATGAGCGTAAGCCTCCAAACAGGTTTGACGAGTCTTTAGCAATAAGTCAATAAAGCTTGGTGTCTTCCCCAGTTCTTCAGTCGTTAGCTGGCTACGCAAGACCAAAGTATTGACGAAGAAACCGATTAAATCTTCGGTTTGGCGGTGAGTACGGTTGGCAATCGGACTACCGATACAAATATCGTCTTGGCGACTGTAGCGCGAGAGTAGAATATTAAAGCAGGCCAGCAAGGTCATGAAGACCGTGACACCCTGTTGCTGACTCAGTTCACGGACCGATTGGCTGAGTGTGGCTGACAAACGCTGGGCATAATCTGCCCCTTGGTAACTTTGCTGTGGTGGACGTGGTTTATCGGTTGGTAATTCCAACAATTCCGGACATCCCGTGAGTTGTTCCCGCCAGTAATCCACTTGTTGTTGTAACACTTCTCCGGTTAGCCAATTTCTTTGCCAAGCAGCGTAGTCGCTATATTGGATGGTGAGCGGAGGTCGGCTCGGTTTTTCGCCGAGGGCAAAAGCACTATAGGCTTGTTGCCAATCACGAATCAAGACACCTATTGACCAACCATCTGAGATGATGTGGTGCATAGAAAGCAGTAAAACGGACCGCTCTTCATTCAGTTGTAATAGAGCCGCACGGAATAATGGCCCTTGGGCTAAATCAAACGGTGTTATAGCGTTTTGGTTTGCCAGACTTTGGACTTCCTCTTTTTGTTCCTCATCACTCAGAAGGCGCAAATCGTGAATGGGTAAGGTTTCAATTTTATCAACCGCTTGAATCTGCACCAAAGCTTGACCGTCATGAATGGGGAAATAAGTGCGTAGGCTGGTATGACGTTCCTGCAACCAAGATAAACTCTGTTGTAAAGCCGCTATATCTAATTGACCCGACAATTGCAAGGCCGCTGGCATGTTATAGGTGGCACTTTCTTCAAACTGATTTAAAAACCATAACCGTTGCTGGGCAAACGACAACATGTTAGGGGAATCATCGGCTTGCACTTCAATCGGTGGTAAGCTCACCGTGCCGGTAGCCGATTCTATGGTCACCGCTAAGGTTGACACGGTCGGATGTTCAAAAACCGCTCGCACGGGCAGTTCAATTTGGAAACTCTCCCGAAGACGGGAGAGGAGTTGAGTCGCGAGTAAGGAATGTCCTCCCAGTTCAAAGAAGTTATCCTCTCGATTGATGACTTCGCGTTTGAGTACCTGAGCCATTAATCCCGCCAATAATTCTTCGGTCACCGTGAAGGGCTGGGTACCTGTTTTGATGGGGTCAATATCGGGTGCTGGCAAAGCCTTCCTATCAATTTTGCCATTGGGTGTCAAAGGCAGTTTGTCCAACACGGTGAAATGACTGGGAACCATGTAGTCGGGCAAGCTAGCTTTTAGAGTCTCTTTGAGTTCTGCCACTAAGTCATTGGGCTCTGAATCACTTGTCAAATAAGCCACTAAGCGTTTGTTATCATCCCCCTCATAGAGTGTCACGACGGCTTCTTTCACTTTGGTCTGTTGACGGAGTACGGTTTCAATTTCGCCCAATTCAATGCGAAATCCCCGTAGTTTGACTTGGTGGTCGAGACGTCCGAGATATTCTAGGTTGCCATCGGTGAGCCAACGGGCTAAGTCGCCGGTTTTGTAGAGGTGCTCGGTTTTGCCGAATAGTTCAACTTCGATGAATTTTTTTCTCGTTAGTTCGGGGCGGCCCTTGTAGCCGCGTGCTAAACCTCTACCAGCAATGCACAATTCGCCTGGAATGCCGGGGGGCTGGGGTTGATATTGTGCGTTTAGGATGTAGATACGGGTGTTGGCGATAGGTTGACCAATGGGAGGTAAATCCATCCAAATATCTTTATCTAAAGATAAGGTAAAAGCGGTCACTACGTGACTTTCACTCGGACCATAGTGGTTATGTAAACGACAATGTGGCAGCGTATTAAACCAACGGTGTATTGCTGGTGTCATACGCAACTGTTCACCAGCAATAATGATATTTTTTAACCAGAGCGCATCATAGTTAGAAGCATCCATCTGTTCAGCTAAATGTTGCAACATGATGTATGGCATAAACAAACGTTCAATTTTCTGTTCAAACAAATATTTGAGCAATGCACTGGCATCCCGACGAGTCTCCTCATCGACTAAGACCAATTGACCACCCTTTAAAAAAGTGCTAAAAATTTCCTGAAAAGAGACATCAAAACTTAAGGTGGTGAACTGTAGGGTGTTTTCGGTTTTATCCAAGCCAGGTTGCTTTGATTGCCAGTGTAGTAAATTGACTAAAGCCGCTTGTGGTAGTGAGACTCCCTTCGGCTTCCCAGTCGACCCCGACGTATAAATCACATAAGCCAAATCCTCCGATTGAATCCTGACGGCTGGATTTTCTGACGACTGGGAAGCCACATCCACTTCATCCAAACACACCACCACACAATCCGGTTCCAACTGTGTCTTCAAATGGCTCTGAGTCAACAACAACGGTGCCGCACTGTCATCCAATAGATAACGAATCCGAGCCGCTGGATAGCTCGGGTCAATTGGGACATAAGCACCACCCGCTTTGAGAATCGCTAATAAGCCAATAATCATGGAAAATGAACGTTCCACCGCAATCGCAATCAAGAAGTCATCATGGTTGCCGTTTTTGAACTTGAGTAGATAATGAGCTAACTGATTGGCTTTGCGGTTGAGTTCGCTATAGCTTAATTGTTGTTGTTCAAAAACGATGGCGATATTATCCGGCGTTCTTTCTACCTGTTCTTCAAACAAGTCAATAATGGTTTTATCAATCGGATAATCTGTTGCGGTGTCATTCCAAGCAAGTAATTGTTGTTGCTCTGCTTCAGTTAGCAGGGGTAATTCAGATAAACGTTGTTGTGGATCGGCCAATGCGCCGGCCACCAAGGTTTTTAAATGACCCGTTAATCGGTTTATTGTACTTTCTTCAAATAGATCAGTGTTATATGTCCACTCACCACGAATAGAGCCTACTTGCTCAAAGAAAGTCAACGATAAATCAAAAGCGGCCCCCCGTTGCGAGGCGGCTAAAAATTCGGTGACCAATTTGTTGCTGGCATTCCCGCTCGACCTGTCTTGATGGCGTTCTTTATCCCAAATAAACGCAACTTGATAGAGAGGAGAACGACTGGGATCACGGATAGGTTGCAGTTGTTCAACTAATAACCCAAACGGATATTCTTGATGGTCTAAGGCTTCCACTACCAGCTGACGGACCATTTCAAGTAATTCTTTAAATGTCGGATTCCCGTGAAGTTGGTGTCGTAAGATCACCGGATTGACAAAGTAACCAATGATTTCTTGTAATTCCGTTGTGTGACGACCTGACATGGGTGTGCCGATGAGTATATCTTCCTGCCCGGTATAGCGTTGTAACAGCATTTGAAATACCGCTAACATGAACACATAAGGCGTATTACCAGTGGACTTTGAGAATTCCACAATTTGTTGATTGATGGATTCATCAAAATCGAAGGTTGCGGTAGTGCCATGATAGGTTTGTAGCGGTGGTCTATGGTGATCGGTAGGTAAGTTGAGTACGGGTAACTCACCACCGAGTTGTTTCTGCCAGTAAGTCCAGAGTTGCTTTCCTTTCGGACCGGCAAGCATTTCAGTTTCCCAACGGACATAGTCTTTATAATCCCACTTCAATGGCGGAAGAGAAATAGGCTGCTCTGACCTAATGGCCTGATAAAGGGATTCTAATTCGTTAATGAGAATTTCAAGCGACCAAAAATCGGCCGCAATATGGTGCACGGTCAGTGATAGAATCGGCATGGCCGGCTCTGAAAATCCGAGCAACAATTCTATTCTAAAAACTGGCCCTTGTTTTAAGTTGAATGGCCGATCCGCATGAGCCAGCCACTTCGTTAAATCTTCTTGACTCCAATTGTCCGCCTCAGTGACTTTGAAGTGGATTTGTTGGGCTTTGTGAACCTGTTGAACGGGTTCACCGTTGCGTGTTGTATAGGTCGTGCGAAGAATGGCATGACGCTCAACCAATTTTTCAAACGCTTGTTGTAAAGCTTGAAGTTCTAAATCGGGTCGCAAACGTGCGACATAGTTAATATTGTAAGCGGCACTTTCCGGAGCCAGTTGATATAAAAACCATAGCGCACGTTGCCCCTGCGATAGGGAATAAGTCTTGATGCTGTCATTAACACCATCCCGCAATAAGGTGACAATATCGCTTTTATACTGCTTTATCTTGGCTAATAGTTCGGGTGTTAACACTTCCTTGGGCGCACGGTAACGTAATCGTTTGCCATCAACAAATAATTCGATTTTCTGTGCTGCCAGTTCTTCTATAAACTTAATTAAATTCATTAAATTTCTCCCTCTATCCACTCACTGTCACTGCTTTTCTGACTTTGAGTCTGATTGGTTTGATTTTCTGTGGTTGTCAGTTGTAACTCAATTTCGGTGGCGAGTTTTGAAACACTCGCACCGGTTAGGAAAGTTCCAATCATCAATTCGACACCTAATTGGGTTCTAATAGCATTCCTTAATTCAACCGCCATCAAAGAATCTAATCCCAGATGATTCAAAGGTTGTTGGATATCTGGTTGAGACAACCCTAAAGATTTAGCCACTTGTAAACGCAGGTAATCAACTAAGAGCGTATAACGTTCTTCATGAGAAGCAGCATTGCGTATATGATTAATCAGTTGTATGGACTTTGTGACTGATGGTGGCGATGTGATTGTTACTGCTTCAAGAAACGGCGACTCTACACCTTGATAAAACTGTGATAAAAATAGCGACCAGTCAATAGGTAATACCCCAATTTGGGCAACGTTTTGTTTCAAAAATTCACCGAGTATTTGTAAACCCTCATCACGTTTTATGCTACCCAATCCTTGAGCTGTTATGCGACGTTGATCATGTTTTCTCAATTCGGCTACCATCCCTACTTCGGCCCAAGGGCCCCAGTTGATGCTTAAGCCGGACAATCCTAATGCACGACGATGATGAACCAGTGCATCCATAAAAGTATTGGCGACCACATAATTACCCTGAGCAGGTGAACCCAGTAACGAAGCCATTGAGGAAAAACAAACCCAAAAGTCCAGCGACATCTCTTGGGTCAAAAGATGCAAATTCCAAGTCCCGGCCACTTTTGGGGCCATGACTTGGCTAAAACGCTCCCACGTTTGTTGTAGCAATACACCATCATCCAAAACGCCGGCGGCATGAACAATGCCTCGTAGTGGTGGCATTGAAATCTTAATTGTCTCCAGTATGCGCTCAACATCTTCTCGACGAGAAACGTCTGCTTTGATAACTCGAATCTGAGCATCTGATTGTTCTAATTGATTAACTGTGGCTTGAACTTCCTCGGAGGCACCACAACGACCGGTTAGAACGATATGCTGGACACCTTGCTCTAGCATCCACTGAGCAACTCGTAAACCCAAACCACCTAAACCGCCAGTTATTAGATAGGTAGCATCTGCATGGAAAAGGAAATCAACTTGATTATCGTTTTTCTGGGGACGATAATGTATGAGCCTTGGCACATAACGGGCATTTTGGCGAAAAGCAATTTGAGTTTCTTGATTCTTTAAATTGATTTCATCAAAGAGGACTTGTGCCTCTCCTTTCGTTTCCGGATCTAAATCTATTTGTACACAATTAAATTCCGGATGCTCTAAAGCAATGACTTTTCCCATCCCCCATAAAGGAGATTGAGCGAGATTGATTATGGTTTGGTCCTTTGAATTTGAGAAAGCAACCGGCATTGCACCTTGGGTCACTAACCACAATGAGAGGGCGGAAAAATTAGCTTTGCCTAAGGCCTGGACCAAATATAATAGGCTGCCACAACCGAGCTGCCCCGCCGGTCCTAAATCCTCTATTGTTAATTTATCAGTAGCGATGGTGTCCAAACTCCAACAATGGACGATTCCTCGCAAACGAGCTGGTTTGGTACTCACGGTTTCCAAAAGCTGCTGAAAGTGTTCAGGATTGGTATGATCTATCTTGAGGGTTTGTTCATCGATTTGTTTATATGCTTTGCCCGGTAGAACCAGCGTATAAAAGGCCCCTTGATTTTGTAGTAATTGACTTAATTGCACCCCCACGCCTTGACTATCTGCAAAAATGAGCCATTGTTCATTTGCCCTACTGGTACAATCTACACTTAACGCTTCAATTTTCTGCCGCCATTCGACTTGATAAAGCCAATCTTGTAATTGTGCATTAGGTGTCGTTGCCACTGGTATGTCAAGCCAATAACGCTGGCGTTGGAAGGGGTAAGTCGGCAATACCACTCGATGGCGTTGATAATCACCGTCAAAACCTGACCAGTCTATCGGTGTGCCACGCACATACAATGTACCTAAACTTTGTAGGATTTGTTGCCAATCATCTGTTCCTTGCCACAAACTGGGCAGCCAAACGCCCACGTCTTCTGGCAGACATTGACGAGCTAAGCCTAATAATGCTGGCCTCGGCCCTATTTCCACAAATACATCATCGTCTTGCTGGTAAAGCGTTTTCAAGCTGGTGGCCAATCTCACCGGCTGACGAATATGACGACACCAATATTCAGGCGTTGTTATATCCGCTGTCGCAAGTTCACCCGTCAAGTTAGAAATTAAATCTATTTTCGGCGGTGAAAATGTGATTTTTCTTGCAATGGTCTCAAAATCTGATAACATTGGCTCCATCAACGGGGAATGGAAGGCATGAGAAACGTTTAACGATTTTATAGAGATACCATCGACTTCCAATGTGGTTATGATGGCGTTGATAGCATCGCGCTGACCTGAAATGACAATATTTTCAGGGCCATTGATAGCGGCAATAGACACTTTTTGAGTATAAGGTTCAATAGCTGCTCTAACCCGCGCTTCATCTGCGAACACTGAGACCATTTCACCATGTTGGGGTAAGGCTTGCATTAAACGGCCACGTTCTGCAATTAACTTCAAGCCATCTTCTAAGCTAAAGACTCCCGCTATACAGGCCGCGACATATTCTCCAACACTATGCCCCATCACATAAGTCGGTTTTATACCCCAAGATTGCCATAATTCGGCTAGGGCATATTCGAGTGCAAATAGGGCAGGTTGCGTGTAAGCCGTTTCATCCAATTTGGATTGATTGTCAGGTGACGAATAAAGTACCTCAAGCAACGGAGGCGAAAGATAATCATGTAAAATTTCATCACAACGGTCAAGGGTTTGACGAAAACTGGGCTGCGTTTCATAAAGTTGTCGCCCCATACCCACATATTGTGAACCTTGCCCGGTAAATAAAAATGCAATTTTGCCCGTGTGTCCTATCTCATGAGTTTTATTAATACCATTTATGGCGGCACTATTGCTAATATATTCAGATAACTTTTGCTTAATTTCTTCCCTTGAATTTCCAACCACCGCTAAACGGTTTTCAAAATGAGTCCGTCCAACATTGGCTGTGTAACAAATATCCGCTATAGTGGCTGTCTCTTCTTGTGAAAAATAGTCCACATAACGACTGGCTAAATCTGCCAAGGCATTTTTAGTTTTAGCCGATAAAGTTAATAGAAGTGTGGCTCTTTCTCGCTCTGACACTTGAACTTGGATGGGCGGGGCTTCTTCAATAATAATATGGGCATTGGTGCCGCTAAACCCAAAGGAACTTAAACCGGCAATTCGCCGTTCCCCAACCAACCAAGGTTGCAGTGAGGTTGGCACTACGATTGGAATTTCCTCCCAATCAATTTGTGGATTCGGCTGCTTAAAATGTAGATGAGGAGGAATTTCCTTATGTTGCAGGGACAACACAACCTTAATTAAACCAGCAATACCCGCTGCCGATTCAAGATGACCAATATTGCTCTTCACTGAACCAACAATCAGTGGATTTTCCCGCGAATGCGCTGAACCGAACACATTGTTTAAACTATTAACTTCGATGGGATCACCCAACACAGTGCCAGTACCATGCGCCTCTATGTAACTCACTTGTCCCGGTTTTATCCCAGAACGATCCAAAGCTTGACGAATGACTTTTTCCTGAGAGGGGCCATTAGGTACAGTTAAACCACCGCTAGGCCCATCCTGATTAACAGCCGAACCGCGAATTTGCGCTAAAATATTATTCCCGTCGCGTTGTGCATCTGATAAACGCTTAAGAACAATGACTCCGCAACCTTCCCCACGTCCGTATCCATCAGCGGCAGCATCAAAAGTTTTGCAGCGGCCATCTGGCGACAACATCCGTGCTTTAGAAAAATTAATATAAGTTTCAGGCCCATAAATCAGATTGACTCCACCCACCAAGGCTAAATCACATTCATCAAGGCGCAAGCTCTGACAGGCTAAGTGAGTGGTGACTAAAGATGACGAACAGGCGGTATCTACAATTAAACTAGGTCCCGTTAATCCCAAGACATAAGACAAACGTCCGGCAGCGACACCCAACGAACCACCCGTACCATAATAAGCATCAATGCGATCCGGATCACCAGTCAATAATGACAATGCGCCATATTCCATACTGGAAATGCCCACAAATACGCCCGTTGAACTCCCAGATAATTGCGCTGGCACAAGATTAGCGTTTTCTAGAGCATTCCAACTCACCTCCAACAGTAAACGCTGTTGTGGATCCATGCTCATGGCTTCTCGCGGCGAAATACCAAAAAAATGCGCGTCAAAACTATCCACCGCGTTTAAAAAACCACCGGAGCGCGTGTATATTTTACCCTGGACT
>LUTY01000003.1 GCA_001640045.1 Candidatus Thiomargarita nelsonii
GTGTTTAAATAAAATTGGGGATGGATGTGATGAAAAAGGCGGTCATTATGATATTATTTGTCAATCCCATTAGATTTGTTTTAATCATACTAAGAGTTAAGAGTTAACGCCATGTGCAATTCTCACGACAAACCTACAGGATTGCAAAAATCTCGCAAAACGATTGAGGTATTAACCTACGGGGTTTGGGATACCCGCAAGTCTCAAATATAAAATTGTACATCGCGTCAAATTGAACATCGTGTTAATATCTTAAAAACGTAAGGAGTTAGATGTGATAGACGATCAAACGGCGGTTAAATATATATGCGACAGTGACGGTGATAAAGATAGGAGCAAGCAAGGTTGGGCAGCTCTGTATGAGCATCATGTAGACTGGGTGCGTAATCTAGTGAAAGCTAAAGTACATAAAAACGATGTCGATGATGTTGTACAGGAGATATTTATAAAGTTTGTTAAGACAATTTGTATAGGTAGAACGTATGATACTTATACTAATGCTCAAGGCTGGCTACTTTTTATAACAAGGCGTTCTTGTCTCCCTGATTACTGGGAACAAATAAAGAGAGACCGTGGCCTTGTTCCTTTTCCCGATCCTGACGAGTTACCAGAAGATAGCCCAGAAAGTGAAAAAAGAATAAAAAATGAGACTGAACAAATTTTCAAAGATGAATGGGATGAGACACAAAGGGTACTCCACATACAATTGTGCATAGCTGAAGTGCTTAAACAATTAGATGTGGATAAATCTCTCAAAACTCGTGAACGCACTCATCTAAAAAATTGTTTGGAAACCCTTAGATTGCAGATAGATGGAGAGTCTATAGAGGATATAGCAAAAAAAATTGAGCGCACTGAAAAGGCAACATACACATATCTTTGTGGCTGTAGAAAAAAGCTTATGGAATATAAGCCATTTCAGGAATGTTCGGATAAAAATGCCGTTTTTCTAGTGTGTCTAAAAAATGTTCGTGAACAGTTAAGACGTGAAGCAAAACATGATGCTTATAAATCCGAACTTCTGGATTGTTTACAAGTTTTCATATTGAAGTCACAAGGACTCACTCAACAAGAGATAGCAAAAAAGAAAAACGAGCATGAAATAGCTCAATATATTCATGAATGTCAAGAAAAGCTTATGCAATATCCACCCTTCCAACAATGTTGGGAGATGTACAACAATTTTTAAGAAAGGTGCATACCATGTCCGAAAGAAATGACGATCAAGATTGGCTGAATTTGCTTGCGGGACAGTCCGTGCCTGATGCTCACCCTAAGACAGTGCTTGAAGCCCAAGCTCTCCAGGGGGCTTTACTCTTGTCTTCGTATAAACAAGAAAAGGGTTCTGAAATGCCCTTTCCTCATATCTGGGAAAATATTTCAGCGCACCTAGAAGAAGAGCAAGGGGAAATTGAACTGACTGATTTTGAAATCTTTGATATTTCAGCAAACCGCAAGACAAACATGTTGATCTTAACTCTAGTATGGCGTTTTGATCCGCGATGTCATGTACGCTTGGAGATTTCTCGGAAAGACGCTTCTGCACGATTGGTGCAAAGATTTTTTAAGGGTGAGCTTAAACCTGAATTGATACTTCAGTCTCTCAGGTTTCGTGATCACTCTTTTGAATTTTATGACTCGCACTCAGTTGATTGGAGTTCTGAGCGAAAATGTGAATTATCGCCCGAATGGATGAGTGAGATTGCTAAAGCATTTAATCTCCCGGAGTCTTATTATCCAAATAGGGACTTGCAGCCTGTGCAAGATCAGGTAATACAACAAGTGGTCAATTTATTCAAATGGTTAAAAAATGACTTTGATGATGCGAAGAGAGCAGGTTGGCAAGCGTTTGAAACATTTTTACGCAAAGAAGAATTAGCATACGCCTTTATGTCACCCTATAAACGGGCTAAACCAATTAACTTAGGTGATCACACAGTCCTTCTGGCACTTGAAATCAAAGAACCAGATGAACAAGAGGAAATTGAGGCGAGTTTGTGGGTACGTCCTTATGGCGAGCAAGCTTACTTACCAAAGGGTATCAAATTTAAGGTAATTCCAAAAAAAGAGGAACCTGAAGAAGTTATCGCTCTAGAGCAGGATAGCTTCCTAAAACAAGTATGGGTATTTTCTCTTGAAGAGGAATTTGACGTGACACTAGAGCTGGAAGGCATAACTTATACTGAACCTTTTATTATAGCGACAGAAGAGGACAATAGCGATGTCATCAGTGCGAGTCATCAAACTAACGTTTGAAGGAAATTTTGACAAGAGATTTCAGGTCAGATTACAGATTGCTGAAGAGGGTAAACAGGCCTCTACAGAATTGCATCGCCAAATGTGTCAAAATTCTTGCCAATTGTGTCATGTTCCCAATTCAGAACAAAAACTTCCTATTCGCTATCAAAAATGGCTGAATACCTATTCTGAGATGGCAGCCGATCCTCTTTCTGTGATGGGGCACTCGTTGGGGCGGCTAAAAGGAACAAGTCACTCTAACTCAGAAAAATTGGCAAAAAATTGCCATGAATTAGCTAACAGTTTTTTAGAATGTTTTAAACAATGGTTGCGTCAGGAAAATAGTGATTTTGAAAAATTACGGGTGGCATTATCCAAAGAGTTGAAAGATAAAGAAACAGAAGTAAGAGTCATTATCCAAGCGGATGATGATATCATAAAAAAACTCCCTTGGCATGAATGGGAATTATTTGCTAACCACGGAAATACAGAGATTGCCGTGGCTTCTATGGAATTTAGTTCACCTGAAGTGGATAATTTCTTAACCCGCCAAGTGAAAATATTAATTATCTTAGGTGATACCACAGGACTTAAGGTTGATGAAGTAGTAAAGTCTTTTAAGGAATTAGAAAAGGAAAAAAATGCCAAAATAACAATTTGTCAAGAAACATCCATTGAGAAAATAAGACAACTCCTTCAGGAACAATGGGGTATTCTCTTTTTTACTGGGCATAGTTCATCAAAAGATGGTGGTACAATATCCATTGGAAAAGATAAATACATACAAATAAAAGATTTGGATGAAGACATCAAAACTGCGATTAAAAACGGTTTACAATTAGCTATCTTTAATTCCTGTGATGGATTAGGAATAGCCAAGGTTTTGCGGGAGTTGAATTTTCCGTATGCGATTGTTATGAAAGAAGTTGTGCCCCTACCAATCGCTACAGATTTTATCCTATCTTTTCTGAAAGCATTTTCTGGTCCTCAGAAACAGTCTTTATATTCTGCTGTGCGTCATGCACGCCAAGACTTAAAAAATAAATATAAAGATGTTGCCTTCTACACAAATTGGCTACCTGTCATTAGCCAGAATCCTAGTGTTGGAACATCACTAAGATGGGAGGACTTACTCAAAAAAACCTTTAAGTTACCTGACAATCTGCCCTCTGTCCGTGACTGGGTAGGTCGGGGTGAAGAATTAGAAGAAATGAAAAACGAACTTTTTAAGGCAGACACAAGAGCAATAGAAATAACAGGTCGCCCAGTAGCAGTAGGCGTGGTTGGCTCACCAGGAATCGGAAAAACACTTCTTGCCAGTAAGCTGATAAGGTTGCTCCATGATCAAGCAGCTCCCTTTGCAGCTTCAGCATGGGCCTCCCTGCGCCCTGATTTCGGCGCAAAAAAACCACCATCTTTTCATTCAATCACTGATTCTTTACTCATTGCTCTTTCTGACGGAAAAATCACTTCAGAAATGACATCAAAAGATGATTTTCGTGAGAAAACTAATAAATTGCTTGCTCTATTAAAAAAGCGGCCTTGTTTAGTAGTCCTGGATAATGTTGAAAGTGTGCTGAAAAGAGAGGACACTCAACTAGCAGGATATTTTGAGCCTGATTGTAAAGATTACGCTTACTTATTTGATGAGCTGATAAAAAGAGAGCATCAAAGTAAAATTATTTTTACAAGTCGGGAAGCTCTGGTCGCATTATCAAGCTCAAATTACAAATCTTTTCAACTTCATGGTTTAAAACACGAAGATGCTATTAAGCTTCTGAAGAAAAACCTTGATGCAACTGATGAAAAATTGGAACAATTGTCCAAATATTATAAAGGATATCCCAAAGCTTTAGAACTTGTAGCAGCCTTTATTAGAGATAATTGCAAAGGAGATGTAGAATCATTTATGGAGGCTCGAAGTGGCGATCTAGCTGGTGACCTCGACAATATCCTTGATGAAGTTTTTGAGAGAATGAGTGACGAAGAATGTGAATGTTTACGTGGGATTTCTGTCTATAAAACAGACGAATATCCTTTGAAAAAAGCAGGCATAGCTGCACAAATGCAAAAAAAAAATGAATTTGAGCTAACGAAGATCATCGTGGCACTTGAACGGCGGGAATTGCTGGATTACGAACCAGCTTACAATACATATTCTCTACATCCTTTTGTTCAGGAAAAAGCATATCGTTTGCTTCAAGAAAATGAAGAAGGGTTTAAAATCGCTCACCAAAGAGCATACAAGTATTTTGTTGGTATAAAGCTTGAGCCTAAAACTCAATGGAAAGGGGTTAAAGATGTAAAACCGCGTATCCGAGCGCATTATCATGCCTGTCAGTTAGAAGATTGGAATGAAGCAGCTCAGGTGCTTGATGCTTTGGGATTAGAATATTTGAATAACTGGAGTGAATATCGATTGATGTTGGAGTTGCTTTGTCCACTTATACCCGATGATTGGAAAAATGAGAGACGAAAGATTGGAACAGAAAAATTACAGGCTGAAATTCTACGTTATATTGGTATAGGGTACTTGATGTTGAGTGATTATGATACAGCAAAAGAGTTTTTCAAGATTTCTTTATCTCTTTTTGTACGATTAAAGGATTCTGTTGGAGAATTAAAGGCACTCAACGACTTAGGAATTATGCATTATGACCTTGGTGAATATCGGAAAGCTATTCGTTATTATGCTCAAGCTATAAAAATTGGTGACAGAAATACTGAAACACAAAAAGAATCAAGAAGGCCATTGCATAATTTAGGAGTTATTTATAAGGAGACTGGTAATTATCGTAAATCTTATTCTTGCTTTAAAAAGGTCTTAAAATTGGTGGAATTATCAAAAGACCGAGCTTCAGAAGCAACCGTGTTAAATGATTTAGGCCATTTAGCTAGTAATCTAGGAGATCAAAAAAAAGCTATCGAATTTTGTAAGAAAGGTTTAGCGATTAGCAAAAATATAGGAGATAGGCGTGCAGAAGCTCTCAATTCTGGTCGTTTAGGTCTTATATATTGTAGGCTTGAAAATTATCATGCTGCTATTGATAATTCTGAAAAAGCAATAGAAATTGCTAGAGAGATAGAAGACAAACAATTAGAAAGCAGTGTGTTAGGCTATTTAGGTACCATATTAAGAAAACAAAAAAGGTATCCTGAAGCCCTAGAAAAACTCCAATCTGCTAAAAAAATTGCTCAAGAAATTAGACATCGAGAAACGCAACTCGAAACGTTTAAAGCACTCGCTGAGCTTTATCAGGATATGGGAGAAAGCAAGCAAGCAGAGCACTATCAGAGCCGCGCTTTATCAATGGCAAAGGATTTACAGATTCCGATGCCCAAAGGATGTTAAAAAAAAATGTTGGAATAATTTTAGAAGGATAAGAGGGGGTGTAGAAAGTCATCAGAATGTGATATTTTGCTTGAGCTAAGTTTTTACTCAAGGGTAAAAAAGCATGATGACCATATCCTCTTATCCAAATGCTCTAGCTGATAAACAAGGGTCAATTATTACAGACTCTTTTCTATTTCTTTGATGGCCACAATTAAATTCGCCTGAGTCCAAAGAAGCGGCACATGATCATTTGGTACATATTGACCGTCTTCTAAATAATACATTTCAGGACACCTAAAGGCAGGCACTTGATCATTTTCCCCAGTAATCTGACCTAAAGAACGATTTAAATACCTGACTTGCTTAAGTAAGTCTTCTTCTTGGCGAGTTTCTTGAAACCTTTTCCCAAATATAACTGATACAATTGGATCAAAAATACACCACTGAGCTTCTAAACCTTCTTCTGGTAATAGGGCCTCACGGGAAAGCATGTCATCACTAAAATCAACTGTACGGCTTTCTGCACTTAGCTTTTTCTTATAATCAGGTGCCCAATATGAATCTCCAAGATACCTTCTGATGCCATATTCGCCTTGCAAATTGTTAATCACATCTTGAAGAATCTGATCGGCAACCTCCTTCTTTACCACTTGCAGTGGAGAAATTAAAAAAAGCAACGCTGCATCATATTGACGCTTTTTCTCTGGCTCCGATTGAATGCATTCTGCTGGTAAAATACTCTCAAGTGCTGTGGTACCTTTTTCGATTAGCTTGGTCAACAATTTATCTGTGACAAGTTGATCTCCATACTTGCAATCTGAAGCGAATGGCGTTTTATTTATCAACTGTCTCAATTCTTTTAGTGCGGCTACTACAACCCCCATACTGGAGGCACTTATTTTCCTGACCTCTTCCCAATGCCCACTATCTTCATCTTCCCAATAACGGATAGTCTGAAAATATAACACAAAAAGTGCCAATATCTTCATATCTTCTTGCTGAGGTACCACTAATCCTTGGTTAGCTAATCGACAATAAAACCACAAAAAGTACCCCAAAGCATCATTTTGTGCATGTGCCCACTTTTCCTGAATTTCTTCAAGGCGGTGCCCATTAAACCGAATATGTGGTCTATTCATAGTCTCTTGTGCATCAGCTTCACCGGTGATAATTTTTTCAAAACGCTCTTGATGTTTTTTGAAATACGTCATGAGCGTCTTGAGATTTTTAGCGGCTATCTCACCTTTGCCAACTATGTAGTGAGCATGAGCAATATGGATGTTATCTCGCACCCATATATTGGTGTAACCGGTGTACTCTCCTTCTTTTCCTAAGAGAGCCGCAGAAAATAATCCATTTTCCAAGGCAGGAAAGGAAAATGTTCCCTTGTTTTCAAGAAACGATTCAATTTGATGAATGTCTTGTAAGGTGTATTGGGGCTTGATTAGATTGCCAAGCTCTTGGTTATTTACGATGTTCATTTTTTTTATCAACTTTTCTGTGGTTTTTTTTAGAATATCAACGTGTTTTCCGTAATATTTTTCCATAATTACGTAAAAAACATCCTCAACATCAAAGACTCAACCGGCTTACCCAAAAACCCCGCTCCCAACTCCCAAACCTGATCCCTAACACCACAACCCCGACTAACAACAACAACCTGAGCATCAGGCTTGAGCTCACCGATTACAGAAAACAACTCAAAAAAAGCAGGGCACTCCTCATCCTGATCCAAAATGATCATATCAAAAAAATCAACATTCCGAATAAGACTCAACGCCGTCGAACAATTACCAGCCTCAAAAAAATCCCCGTCGGATCCCATTGGCGCACATACGCGATAAGCACTGCGCGGGCTGCACAGTTGTCGTCAACTATGAGAATTTTCATAATTTTTCGGATGTAGCAAATTATTATAAAATGACGACGTAAAAGAACGGGTGCATATCGTCCAAGCCTTTTAGACTTGGACTTTTGCACACACTAACCGCCTGCATTGGCGCAATTAAAGGAGAAAAAGCACTTGAATAGGTTTGTTTGTTTTGATCGCCTGCATGGCTAAGCACCAGTCAAACCAACCTATAACATTACCCCAAATCTCGTTTATGGTTTTAATCGCCTGCCTTGGCATTAAACGGGGCAAATTTGACGGGGCAACTGTGCAAGTTTTAATGTTTTGATCGCCTGTCTTGACGCTCATTTTTTATTTAAACACAAAATAACTATTTAATCAAAAATTGCGATCCGACGACATGGCTGCTTGCTATACTCAGCACGGGCATAACTTGCGCTTTTGTCATTTCGACCAGCGGGAGAAATCTCAAACCTGCGGGAAGACCAAAATCCCGCAGCCAGCATTGAGGCAATAAATAGCGTTGCGACTGTTTTAAAGATTCTCCATGACTCTTTGAAAAGCCGTCATATCCTCAGACTGAACCGCTAACAACTTTTTCAACCGGGCTTTGTCGGTGAAATTCAACAAATCCTGTTCGATTTGTCGATAAAGGGAAGATGGCGGATCAAAACGCAAAACGAGCACATCTAAAAGTGAGCGACGACGTGTGATGAGTTCAGTTTGTGTGACTTGTTTCAATTCCTCTGGCACTGGGAGACGACTCGGTGTCGGAAAGTGGGTACAAATAATATAAGTATAAATTCGCCTACTCTTGATCTCTTCCTCAAAATAAAGCGTATTCGTATGCAGATTGCTAAACACCACATAATAGCCCTCATCCAATCCTTCAGATTTAAGATATTCGGCCAATTGTCCCTTACCCTTCTTCAAACGGGTATTATCGCTAAATATTTTGGTTTCAATATCGCTAAAGATTTTGGTTTCAATGAGATGCGATTTTTATAAACAATTAAAATATCGGTTCGTCCAGCACCAGAAGGCACTTCTATAAAAGTCTGTCCGGCTTCAATGAAAAAGTTAATAAAACCATCAAGGGAATAATGCCAAGCCGCCTCTTTCAGGTTTTCGGTATCAAAGGCTTTGAACCCACGTCTTCGCACATATTGTCGGTATTTGTTGAGTATGGCGTGGAGATTTAAGCCCCCCTCCTTCAGATATTCATCAAAGCTCTCATTGACTTTGAGTCCATAATGTCTTCTTTCGCCATTAGACACTGGACGAAATGCCGTGATAATGCACTTGCTATATAACGGCACCAATATACCCACACGATCATCTATATTTTCTATGACACCATTGGCATGCAAATAAGCGATGTCTTTAGCATAGACATTGAAATTGATGGGCTCATCACCAAATAACAAGCGATACATAAACGCCTTTTTCTCGGAAGCCTTTTGGACAATATTCAGGATGTTTTTATCATATTTTGACTTTAAAAAATCATTTAAAGTGCCTAAAAAATCATCCATTGTCACCGTTCTATTTGTGGCGACTTGTTCGAGCATATGTGCGATAAGCGCACAAACGAGTCCAGGTTGGCCCTTGGTATTCTCATAAATGGCCTTTATCACCCTATCTTCAAATTTTTGACCTGATTCTGCCACATATTGTGAGATCAATTGATTGATCTCTGCTAGAGTAAAATAGGAGATTTTTAACTCCTCTGCCACATTGAAGGGTGATGCGGAGGATATAACCAATTCTGCGATTGTACTCACGCCAACAAGGATCAGTTCATTCCGGGCATGGTCATTTTTTTGATGATACATTTGCCGAAAGGCGTGCATTATCTCACTTAAAACCGCATCAGGTATGCCTTCAAATTCATCAATGACAAGAACGATAGCCTTGCTCCTGATCTTTTCAAACAATTCAACCACATCAATCTGATCAGCAATGGTATGTTCTAATTTAATCTGATGTTCTGCCAGCCTTTTATGAAGTTGATTATTTAAATCTCGGTAAAACCTATCCCTTGTTACTGTCTTCAATTTCTCAAAACTAATCCAAATCGGGGTAAAACCTTCCTCCTTAATAGCTGAGATAGTAGGAGTTGAAAATAGGTCGTTTTCCCAGTTTGTCTGGGTGCAAAAAGGGTAAAATATCGTCCTTTTCGCACTTTTTCTTTGCCTTTTGCAATCAATGCTTCACGCATGACGGTGTAATGTAGAGCCGGATTACACGGTCCAGAGGTGTTAAATTCACGCATAATATTA
>LUTY01000004.1 GCA_001640045.1 Candidatus Thiomargarita nelsonii
TAGGTTGAATAAAATGTTAAAAATTATAATCATTTTATTTATGTGGTGTTCGGTTTCTGAAGCCTCGGAATATTTTATTGTGACCTATAATGTCTGGTTTGATTACTCTACTTCAGAAGAAAGAGTACCAAAATTATTAGATGCAATAGAAAAACCTGATGTTATTGCGTTTCAAGAAGTCAAACGATGGTTTGTTAACGACTTGAAAAGGGATGGTAGATTTAGAAATTATAATATTGTCATGAAAAATGGATGGAATGATAGTATTCGTGGTGGATTGCTTATCCTAACCAAGAGCAAAATCCTGGAGCAGGCATATTATGACTTGCCATCAACAATGGGCAGAGGGATGTTGTACAGTGTGATAAATATTGATGGAACAAGCGTGTGTATAGCTACATCGCATTTGGAGAGCATGCCGGAGGATACAAACATCAGGATAAAACAACTAAAAATTATTTTTGAAAAAACCTCAAGTTGTAATAACTTAATCTTGCTTGGAGATTTTAATTTTGGTGATGGTGAGCCAGAAAACGAGGTAATTGATTCAACTTATTTAGATGTTTGGAAAACCTTGAAAGCTGATAAATTAGGTTATACTTGGGACATTAAGAAAAACAAATTAGCTGAAGAGAATTCTTTCCCATCAGAGGGTAGTCGACGATTAGATAAAATATATGTAAAAGGAAAACATTTGATGCCGGTTGAAATACAAATAATAGGGGATATCCCATTTCAGTCTCCAGCCGGAAAAGTATTATTTCCATCAGATCATTTTGGATTATCAGCTAAGTTTGCAATCCATTGATATACTTCACATCGTCACCATTTGCGCTTATGAAAAAAGATCCAATCGTAGAAAAAATCCACAAAATCATAGAGAAATACGCTGCCAAGTTCCAGCGTTGGGTGAGGGCTGGCGTTAGGCGATTGATTTGGGGAGAGAAACGTATGAGGTGGAGTTTTGCAGCAATAATTTTTCTTTTTGGAGTCATTACCATTGACTTAGAATCATTGAAATGGAGCGTGCTAGGCATATCTCTTTTCTCTATTCCTCTGTTATTACAATTGACAAACTATAAAGAATTGCACATTTTGGCATTATGGGGCGGTTTTTTCTTTATTTTTCAGTCGCTTTTGTCTCCGTTCTTGAAAAATATTGATTTCAATGATTTCAAAACACTGCAACCCAACATGCACCATATTGTGGATGTAAAAGCCGGAATTCCCTGAATCAATGGAAAACAATTAGTAACGACAGATTCTAAAGGATTCAGAACAACAAGAGATATAGACTACGAGAATAGTAAAAGTTATCGAATATTTGCAATAGGAGGCTCTACAACGGAGCAGATATACCTAGATGATCGAAATACTTGGACCCATTTGTTGCAAGAGCATTTGTCCAAGACAAGCAAACTTGAGGTTATTAATACGGGCGTTTCTGGATTAAGAGCCAAGCATCATTTAGCCACTTTTCAAAAGATTATTGGGCTACATCCTGATCTAGTAATATTTCTGGTAGGTATTAATGACTGGAACTGGCATATAAAAGAAGCTTTTTCGGAAGACAACCCAGGCACAAAGATAGCAGCCTACCGACGAGCTAATTTCTTACTGAAAGAAACCTTGATAGGCAAGTTTTTGGTAAAGTTTTTGGTAGTTGACAAGTCGCTGAACAATACTGCGAAATATGAAGTGCCTTCGATAAGAGAAGAATATGGAGAATATTACTCTAAACAGCGTGACTCATTAAGTAGGGCTAATGTGTTTTCTTTTCATCCGGAAGATGTTCATCAAAATTACAAAAAACATCTTTTAGAAATTAGCAATACCTGCCATGAAAATAATATAAAGTGTCTATTTATTACGCAGCCTACTGGTTACCAAAATGACGCCAACGAAGAATTCAAGAAAGGATTCTGGATGACGCCGCCAAACGAACCCTATACTTTGGATTTTGAGAGCATGGTCGATATTGCCTTCCTATATAATTCTTTTTTAGTGAGATTTTCTATGAATAATGATCATTATGCTTGCGACGCAGCGTCAGTGTTAGCCCCAACTTTTGAAAATTTCTACGACGACTGCCATTTTAATACTAAGGGTGCCAAGAACATGAGCATGATTGTTGGTAAGTGTATAGAAGGTTTTCAGACGTCACGTCCAAACTAAAGTTTGGACTCCTATTTACCCATGAAGAAACTCTAACAAGTCACCACGACGAAAAGTAGCCGCCAGACGCTGTAGCGGTATTGTCTGTGTACCATATAACTTTTTAAGTGCTTCTTCAAGTTTGTCGATGGCTAATGAATAAAAATCCTGAAAAGAATGATCAAGCAGGTTTTTTGCTTGGGTAAAATTTTGATGATCCAGTTGTTCTAAAGAAATATTCAATTTTTCTAGCAATATTTTTCCTATCAACATGGCTAAAAAATAGTTCGCATAAGGGAGAAAACGAGGTGCATTATCAGTGCCCCGTTTGCGTGAACGATCTACCTTTCTTAAAATGAATACCGCGATGAGTAGTTGTGCCGCATTCAGTTGCTCATTGAATATGTCATCATAAAATTGACCAAAAAATTGTTCTTCCCGAAAAGAACGCACAACATGGGGCTTACGTTGCCAAATCGCTAAAATGGCGCGTGCCGCTATTTGCAAGGCTATAGTCGAGGCATCTCCATTCATCCTATCACGTTTACGTTGATAGCTATAACCTAAGTCTTTGATGGCTAATTCTAACTTTCGTTGAATCTCATCATTGGCTTTCAATTCGCGTAAGTTAATCGGTGTTTGACTATTCGTTGCATAAGTGATATTGCGAATGAGATTATTATCTTCCTCTTTCAATTCATAAAGACGGAGTAACACATAAGTTTCTTCAAACAATCGTATATGCTCCAAACTATCTAAGGTATTCTTTATCGTCAGACAAGTTTGCCCCCCATTAATGATTTGTCCGTTAGTTATTTGAAGATTCCAATTTTTTTCTTGGAGTCGGCTATGACGAAATTGATTGCATATCATGGTAATGCCGTTATTGTAAAAATAGAAGTTTTTGCGACTCTCTTCATCAAGCAAACTTTCTCGAATACGTTGATTGACCCAATTTTTGTGAAGCCCCAAATAACGGCGCACATTACGTTCTAATAGTCTTTCACCATATTGATCAAATAAGGCTTTGATTTCTGTTACCGGTACTTTGCCAATTAATATGCGTTGATAATCAAAGGTTTCATCGTCAATCATCGCCTTTCCCACCAATTGCAAATTTTCTATTTTAATGGGCTTATTTTTTTGTAACAATTTCACCAATTCATCATGGTTAATATGTAACCATTTAACTTGATTGCCAAAATCTGCGGAATCAAGATATTGTTGTGTGATTTCATGCCAAGATAAGCCATTATTACAGAGCATCACTCGTACGGTTGGTAAACAACCATCTCGTATGAGGGCACGTATTTCTTCAATTTTAACTTGTAATTGGGGGTTAAGTGTCATCAGTTTGTCAGGGTCAAATAATATTTTTATCGTATTAATTAATTTAATGATGGCGTTTTCTGGAAAATGAGACGTACCATCAAGCTTTGATTTATATTTACCCTGAAATAGCGTGACCAGAAATTCTCCCTCTTGGGGAGGCTCACAATGTAAGCCATCTATACCAGCATCGTTACCGCCTTCAGTTAAACAGTCTAAAGCTTCTTCCAATGATAGTTCTAAAACGGTTTGAATGCACAGTAAGACAAAAGCCGCAGATAGAAAAAAATGTTTATCTTTTTCTAGGGTTTTATTGGTATTAAGTTGTTGTTTTATATTATTTTCATATTGTTGAGCTAATTTTTTAATTCGTTGATCGATAATGCTAATATTGATATTCATTTTTGACTTTAAGTACCTAGTGCAGGAGGGCAGACGTTTTCAGACCACCCCTTAGTACAACGGATTTGGGGAATAAACGGATTGGTTGAAAGGAATATTAACCTTTTGGGGTTAGAATTTTCATCTAAAAATCCGTTTCTTCCCCAAATCCTTTGTACTAGAGGGTGGTCTGGAAATTTCCGCCCTCCTAGTTATTTTTGGTCTGTAGACACTGCTTGTGTATAAGTGACGACAGTAAACTGTGATACATCTGTCGTTCCTTGCATTTCCACTGCAAGCGTTTGTGTCTCATCAACGAGAGTGACAAGGTTGTCGGTTTTCTTGGGACATCCGGTGTATGCTTTAGGCATCTTACTGCTAGCACGGGTATCGGTAGCTTTTTGAGTACACGTTTGCCATTAACACGTTGGTTATTTGTGTTACCGCTCATCATGGTTTCAGCCATCATTTTGACACAATTTTTTCTACCTATGCTGATATCAAGCATGATAATTCCATTGGGAGTGCTGATGGGAAACGGAGTTTGGGAACGATAAAAAAAGGTTGTAGGGTACAAAAACACGTTGCCCACCAGAACATCCGACTAACTAAGACCTACGGTTTTTTTTGCTAAAACCCCGCAGGTCTTTTGAGCCTTTCAAAGCCTTATTGAATGTTTGTCCATGTACAACACTTAAACTTCAAATCATTTAATGCGGTATTATCTCCATTAACTTGCTGAGGTTCAATCCGAGCTTGGAATCCACAAATAGCCTCGCCTTGTGGACAAGAAGTCAAGTCACTCCAATCTCCCCATTCCTCTCCATTATCTGATTCCAAAATCTGGCTGGAGTCTTCACTGCACCCAAATTTCACGTCATTAGCGGAAGTATCGTCGTCACTCCCTTTGTCTGCTTCCACTCTGATAGCATAGGAAACCATAAATTCATTTTCAGGACAAGATATCCAATCTCCCCATTCTGCCCAACCGGGGGCATCAGACTCTCCTAATTCAGAAGTTTTATCACCCGCTGCACACCGTAATTGGATATTATTTAAAGCCGTGTCATCCCCAAAGTGGGTTACCGAGGAATCAACAAGCAATCTAAAAGCCCTCGCATAGGTATTTGGAGGACAAATAAATTTTTCCCCCCATTCTCCCCGAGTATTTCCACTACTGACAGTTGCATGAATCCAGCTATCTTTTAGTTTACTGTCTGGAACCAGTTCCGATGGTGGTATCGTATCTATGATAGGATTAAAGCTATCTCGGTACGTCCACGATAAAATGTCGTGATTGCCAAAAGCACCGCCAGTCGCCGCAGTAAAGCCAACAAACGCTTGGGTGCCACCAAGGATTTCTGTCAGGTTGAGTGATTGCGTCAATAAAGCTTTATCGGGACGCTTATTGTTCTGAAAATTGATACGCACTTCCAATTGACTGCCATCGTAATCTACCCATACGTACCAAATGTGACCCTCTTTAAAGGAGGGAATAATGTTTGCCACCGTCCCTTCAAGAAGGCCTCGAGTGTTGATACCGACATGGTTATCGTCAGTATCCCCTGCCCACTCTCCTGTGTTCCAAGTGTCAAATTCCACTCCGATGCTCTGCCCTAACTCATCGGAACCCAAATAACCTAGACCATAGAAGTTTTTTCCTATGTACTCGGCTTTGACAGACTGCACCACAAAAACCAGCCCTTCAGCACCTTCGTGTGTTGGCTCAGTGATTTGAAAGGCGAATACCGTACTAAAACTAGCGGTATTGACCTTGTCCTTGGTAAAGGCACTTCCCGTCTGTTCGGGTTTTGCCGGGGTTAAGCGTAGCACAACTCTTTCGTTTGTTAGCGTGCTCGCACTTCCGTTTAATTGAAGAGATGATAAATCTATCTCCTCACTATTGGCACCGAACGGAAAAATCATCAATGTTCCCGCCATCAACCAAGGCGCAAGACGGTTTCGCCACGGGGGTAAGTGAGGATGTCTTTTGAGTTTCATCATAATTATTTATCTCCTATCAAGTGTTTTAAGTTTTCTACGTTTGACAAGTTGGTTAAGGTTTGATACCCGCTCCGCTTATTTTTCTATCACAATAAATCCTTTCTCTTACTTAAAAACGCCAAAACCACAAAAATCAGCCTTGGTTATGTCTAAGGGGTAAGCTCCCATGGGTGACAAACCATCTATCACCTTTGTTAAAAACCGAATCAAAATATTTCTTGCACCATGTATATCTCGGTTTACCCTCTTGCCTTGGAAAAGAATTGAAGCTTTCCCGCCAAGGTTTTTTAGAATAGAACCATCCCACAAGGTTTTAGAAGTATATGATTCATTTACATCTACTATAGTCTTGCCATATTTTACCGCCATCCACTTCAAGGTTTGTTTAAACTTGTAGTGAGCTAATCCAAGCATTCCTCTGACAGTTTGGCGTCTTAAAAATCGTTTACGTGTCTCATCACGCCTTGAAACCATTTGTTTGGTTTCAAAGGTGGGCAATAAAATCACATCATGATTTGAAACCAAATCATAAGCCACACGCCTGTGTAAATCAGCTACCAGGTTTTGTTGTCTCGCTCGAACCTTATGAATTCTTCGGTTGATATTTTTTAACCTATCTTTAACCCATTGTTTAGATTTCTCTTCACAATGAAGCTTGTCGCGTGCAGATAAAAGGCCATCAAGTTCCAACATGAGTGGTACTAGCCGATCATTAACAAAACTCTCACCATAACTAACCGCATCAGTTCCACTAAAAGCCGTTTGAAACGTTCTAACACCAGGGTCAAGAGCTACAATGGATAAAGCTTCACTTTTGGTTGGCTCTATTGACTGATTTAAATTAACACTGGCAAACCATTGACCATTCGTGTAAGTCACGATAACCGTTTTGCCTATCGCTTCAGATGGAACATCCTCTGTCCATTTACAACCCTTTAATATTCTAGGAAATATCTGCTTATTTGCTGAGAATCTAGGAACCACAAAATATTGCCCCGGCGCATTTCTTGACATAAAAGACATGGAAGCATTTTCACCTTTGACCCTTTTTTTAATCACCGCAGTACGTGTATCACACGCTTTACGGTAGGCTGATTGAATCAGGTTGCTGTTGTAGGTTATGTCATGTTCTTCACATTCCAATTTGCACCAATCGCAAATCTGGGTTCTGAATTCACTGGATGGCTTACGTCCTTTCCTCATGAATTCAATAGTTAAATTGTAAGCCCGACGATAAAGATTCAAAGAAGCAAACCATAGATATTCATTTTCAGGGTAAATTCTAATCTTCTTGGTTGTTGGGATAGACTCGTCTTCTTCCACTTCTTTTTCCGTCGTGGGAATTGATGAAGCTGGTAATGAAAGCAATAAGCGTTTTGGTGTCAAATGGTTCGGAATGATCGGACTCTTCCAAAAGAACGACACGGCCTCCCGATAATTAGCTTCGCTGACCTTCGGTTGCAATAATCCATTTACTTCACTTCGTTCCGTTACTTCGTTTGATGAGAGGGAAACCAGTTCGGGTGATTCTATCTGATGTGGTTGCCACAAGGTGTAATGGAGAGCCGTCGATAGCGAGTTCCAGAAAGGTTCTATATCCTCGTCTATTTGGGTTAAATCCTGAGGCAATGTCAGAGAGAAATCGAGCCTTTGGGTATTTGCTTTTGAGCAATTTTTCTTGTTTGTCAAGAGAACTTTTTTGTTTGGAGCTTGAAACTCTTGCATAGAGAATAATGGTCGTTGGCTCGTCAACCCACACCCGGTAATGTCCTCCTTTCGTTTTCTTGACCTTCTCAAACTTATCCTCCTTTATCCAATTCTGGATAGTTTCATTTGTGACTGAATATTTTTTAGCTAAGAAACCCGTTGATTTATACATAAAATCACCTCAAATCACCTATTTGGTATTTTTGGTTATTTTAGTGTTTTGGGTTTATAAATTCAACTGTTTTGGCTTGTAATGAGGTGGTATGACTTCTAGTACTGAATACAATGGTATCAACAAAAGAAAATACCATTTCTGACACCACCCTTCTTTTAAGTTAATGACTCCAAAGATGTACGCTATATAGTAATGTAATACCCCCAGTAAACCAAACCATTTGATAAACATTGGAAGATCAACAAAGAACCACAAAGGAAATATCAGCCATGAGCCTAAAATACTCAATTTCCAGATAACCATTTTTACGCCAGCAAACAACTTCATTTTCCAGTCAGCCGTCAGAATATCCTTTGCTAACCCTTTGTACCATCTATTTACTCTGTTTGATAAAGTCTATCAAACTATGAGGTGATAAAGAAAATCATCTGTCATTAGTTTGTTGTCATCATCTATAAAAGCATACCATTTGTGCGGTTTGATATGATTTATGATAAAATATTCAATGGCGCGGCCTTTAGCAACTGCTTTGCATTTAAACTCGGTGGGGACTATGACGAGTTTGCAGTCCATTGTCCCTTTGACAAATTTAGATATTGTTTTTTCTAAATCACATCCTTGATCTATAATTATGTTGACTTCGATAAAGAATTTTGTCCAAGATGGGAATCAGCTTGTTTTGCATGTTTTTTTTGAGCGGGGTGATCAATTGAAGGCCGCCCTCTAACAATTTTTTTGTGATTTTTTGGAAAATATAGCCTTTGTCTCCAAAAAGTTTTCCAGTCAGTTCTTTTGTCATTGAGGGAAGAGGTTGACTAACCTCCAGGTTTCCAGGTGTCACCTTGACGGCTATATTCTCCAATTTCATTGATAATTAAATGTAATTTAAATCCATCAAACCACCCCATAGTGCTTTTCCCTCTGGCGGCTAATCCTCTGAAAACTTTATTTGAGTTAATTCTTTTATTGTGAAAAACAACGATTTTTGTCGAATCCACAAACGCAATACCAGTGTTCTGACCCGTGCGATTTTGGCTAAATTTAACCAATGGAATTAATGCTAATGGTATTAATTCTACAAATCTTGAATAACTTACCACATTAGGAAATAAACTCTTTCCATAGTTAGAACAGATGTAGAGTTTATAGAAGGTTTTAAAATTTCTAAAACCGGTCATGTGATGATACATAACTAATATCGTCATGACTTCACTGAGTAACCGCTTTGAAGGCCAAGTAGGCCTCGCCGCAGTTGCTTCTGGGAAGCTTTTTTTAAATTCATTTTCGGAATTTTCGGTCAAATCGTCTTTCATCACAAAAAATTTTAGTGATATCCATGCTGAGGCTCTCTTTAGTTT
>LUTY01000005.1 GCA_001640045.1 Candidatus Thiomargarita nelsonii
CCCGGACTTTAACCAGTTATCTAGCATCTGCCACTGCTGGTAATTGGGTAAACGTCTCCCTTCAGCCAAAAAAGTTAATTCTCTAGCCCATAAATGAGTCTTTGGCTCAAAAAAAATTTTTTTATCGTCATTTGCTTTTTCAGGTCGTTGAACCCATTTTGGTAGTGGCGGTTGTGCTGTATAGTCAAATAATTTCTTACTTTTTGGTAAGCTAAATCCACGTAATTCAATACCAGCAATTAAAGCATGTAGAGTTTGTCGTGAATCACCCGTAATTTGTTCCGGCAGTGCTTTTGCCATCGCATCCCATAATAATTCTATAGAAATACGACGTTTTTCCAACGGTAAGGCTTGCTCAAAGCGATCAATGGCGGCTTTAGTGACTTTCATTTGTCAAGATTTTCTTGAAACTGAGCGTCCACTGTCTCAATGTCAGGCGGTTGTAGTTCTTTCACATAACGATCACCCGTTTTATGATCTCTATGCTGGTTTTGTAATGTCACAAGACGTGGAAATTCTCCCAGTGACTCTTTTTCCTGAATACCGGTTGCATAGATTAATTGGATATTCGTTAGCTTTGCCATTTCCCGTTGCATCTGCACAAAAGGAATGTAGTTACATTTTCCCAGCGGATTATCAAGCAAAAGGAAGTTAGAGGGGTTTTGATTTTCAGTGTATTGAAAACCAATGAGTCGTACTATACCGCAGTAGATCATGATAGCGGTAGTGAGCTTCTCACCACCAGAAAATCTTCCGACATCGACAACCGATGTCCGCTCTAAGGTGGGCGTGTCGGATGGTTTAAATATATGAATAGAAATGTTATTATGTAGCACCTTATGAACACCATGCTGGATGAGCAATACTGGATTTTCTGTTATTCCTTTTTTGTTGTTAACCAGATGATGCAAGTATTCTTCTAAGGTTTGCTGGAGATAATCTACCTTTAGCACTTTGGGGTTGATCCTAACATCAATAAAAGAATGGCCACTCCATGCCTTCCAAATACCTGAATTGGGAGGACATTTGGATGCGGTGTTCAAACCTTTTAGTTGTCGAATGGCGGACTCTACTAAGCCTCTAAAAAATACAACGAGTTCAGTACGTCCTTTTTCTGCTCTTTCTAGTGAGTCGTTTAGTGCCTCGATTCTATTAGCCAATTCCTTGATACGCTCATCCACGTTTTTATAATAGTCTGGGATTTCCAAAAGGCGGGAACGTAATACTTGATTCACTTCTCTATAAATGTCATCATTGAGTATTTTGGTGATAGCATTCTGCAAACTATTCACTTTGTCTTTAGCGTTACTGAGTTGCTTATCTAGTTTTTTAGTCAGTTTGCCAATCTTGCCCCATTCCTTTTCGGCTTTTTCAGCAGAATCGAAGGGTGTGTAAGTTTCCAAAAGATCGGAAAATTCCTCTTTGGCGGCTTTGACAGCGGTTTGCAACAAGGCTAGATTTTTACCTATCTCATTCAGTTTAGCCTGTTTGGCCTCAATTGAGGCTTGTATGATTTTTGCTTGTTGCTGTTTTTCCTCAAGTTGCCTTTCCCAGTGGCTATGTGTATCATTACAAGCCTTTAAGGATTCAAATGAGGAGAGTTTCTCTGGTTTTTGAGGTAGATATTTGGCATTGAATTCATCAAATTCACGCTTGGCTTTCTTTTTATCAGCCTTGACTAATGTTTCAACCTCCCGTGCTTTGAGAACTTCCTCATTCAATGTGTTAATTAAACCATCGTCTATGGATTGCTCATAACGGGCTAAGGTGTCACTAAGCTCTGATTCACTATACGAACCACGTTTGATATCAGACTCTTTTTGAGCATCAGTTCGTTGCCTAGTCAATTCGTCAAGCTGTCCTATCAACTGAGCAGATGCCTCTACCCCTTTGTCATAAGAGAGTTTTTTAGCAAAATAAATATTACGTAATTGCTCTTCGCTGTGATCCTCATACTGTGTTACCAGAGAATGATCTTTAGGCGAGCGGTGTTCAAGATTGCTGAGATTGTCTTTGCAAGTTCTCAGTTCGTTTTCTTGATTTTTAATCGCTTCAAAAAGCAGTCGCTCCTGAGCCTTGTTTTGAGTAATTGAGTCCTCTAGTTGCTCAAGCTCTTTCAGTTTTTCGGATCGTTCTTCATTGGCTTGTTGCAATTCATCTTCTTTTTCTTGGCGTTGCCCCTCATAGCGCTCAATATATTTGTCAATGGCTTTTCGACAGTTATTCAGTTTCTTCAATTCTATCTCTGCTGTCTGCAAAGTAGCAACAACCTCAGTTTGGTGAGCCCGTTTAGCCCCAATTTCACGTTCAATGTGTTCTAGCCTTTCAGTTTCACTTGCTATCTGCTGTTGGATAGCACTAAGGGCTTGCTGGTAGCGTTCTGCTGCGCCTTCAGGATGTGCTTTCAAAAATTGTCTGAGTGTACTTAGGACTTCATCATAAACTGTATATTCTTCTTGAATAGCAGACAAACGGGCGTTGTTGTTTTTGATATTACGTTCTAAGCGCACTTTTTCAATAGCAGCCGCCTCTTTGTCAAAGGTCGCATTGCTTGTCGGCATCACTGTCACCATGCCTTCATGCGGATTGACGGTGTCTGGGCAACTGACGAGCGTGATTTGCACAGGGCCACGCAGATTTTTAAGCGTTTTGAGTTCTTGTTGAACACGCTCAAAATGCTCTGGACTGATAACCGCAATACCGCCATACCGTGCCGGATCACGGTTCATCTTTTCTCTTATCGTATCTGGCGTTATATCGCCTTGTCCGGTGAAGTATTCACCATAACTATAGGCCCCAATATTATTGTCTTTGAGATGTTGTAATACAGTACGAACATCGCGTCCAGGGGGTAAAACACTAGACTCTGATAATGCCTCAACATCTTCACGCTCAAGTTCAAGCTGGTTTTGAATTTGCCTTGATTCTTGGTTCAATTTTTCTTGAGCATTCTTGATACTGTTTTCTAAGTCAGGGGAATAGGGGTTTATTTCATCCGTTTCTACCAATTCGCACAAGGTTTGATTGTGAGACAGGCTTTGTAATTCGTTCTGGTACGCCTGCCATTTTTCGGATGCTTTTTCACCCTCATTTTTAAGCGTCGCTATCTTGTTGGTAACAGTTTGTTTTTCTAACTCAAACTGATAAATGCTCTCCTTGATTTTTTCTATGGATGCTTTCAGTTCGGTCAGCGTTTCTTCTGTGGTGGCGAGCAGTTCATCAATACGCGCTATCGCCATACTAGGGGTTTCATCAGGTTTGATATCCCCAGAACTCTGTAGCTGCTTTAACTGGCTATCAGCTTTATATAACCATTTCAATAGCTTATTTTGCTCTTTTTCCAGTGTTTCAATGCGTCCCTTCGTTTTACCCAGCTCTTGTTGTGTAGCCTCTATAGTGTTCCTGATTTTCTGGTGTTCTTCATATGTCTTGATTAAATCAGCCTCTATGGCTTTAGCCTTGTTATCAACCATTTCATAATAAACAAAACCAATGGCGTGAAGTTGAGTCGCTATTTCTTCAACCGGCGCGTTGGCTTGTTCAATTTCATTTTGTAAGGCAGTGCATCTATTTTCTATGTGGCGTAATTTGCCAAGGTACTGAGCAGCAAGATGTAAATCATACAGACGTTTTTGCTCGTTGAGTGCCTTACTAGCGGCTTTATGTTTTGTCGTTTCTTCAACATAGATAAGGCGCAGCTTTTCAGAGGTTAACCATTTGAGAGTCATTAAAACTTTTTTAATGTCTTGTTGGTTATGATATTGCTCCTTTTTTAGTTTATTGAAGTCATTTTGACACTTTTTTTGCTCATTTCTGATTGAAATATCAGTTTTTATAAGCCTTGCTGCAACGGTTTTACGTGCAATGGCGTTTTCCTTTTGCCGTTCAAGCAAAGAAAGGTATTCTTTAGCGGGTTCCTGAAGGGCAATAAAGTGATTGCGTAGTGTCTCAACGAGTGCCTTTTCTTTTGTGAGTATTGGCACTTTCTTCAGTTTTTCTTTATGTTGCTCAATAACGCTTGGCAGATTTCTTGCCTTACTGGGTTCGATAAGCGGCGTAAGAACCAGCTCAAGGAAGTGTTCATTCTTGGTAATTGCCAATATTTCATCCGCACTACCTTCCTTTTCATTCATTTTGGCGAGCAATTGAAATTGTTCTGGAATAAATCCACGTTTTCGTAAAAAATCTAACCAGTCTTTTTGCGTATCGTGGATAAATGGCTCTAATGCGGGTAAATGCTGTTCATTAAACCACAGTCTGAAATCATCAAGATTCGTTTCAGCTTGGTTATTGAAGCCTAAGGGTAAGTGACGAACCGACAGTTTATCGCTTGAAATGAAACTGAAAAATAACCGCTTCAGGATAGGTGAGCCGCTTTCATTTGTTTGTGAAGTTCTCAGGACACATTGTCCAATGATTCTAGTTTTATTAGTTTTCCCAAATAAGCCGTTTTGTTGATCTTCAATAGTCCACTCGGTCACAATAAATCCCAATTCACCTTGTCTGAAATAGTCTTCAAACTTCCGAGCCGCACCTTCAGCCCGAGCGAATTTTTGCTTATGGGGTTGGAATACGGAGTAGAGCAATTGAATAATGGAACTTTTGCCACCGCCATTGCGTAGGCTGATGATGGTATCAACTGCTTTATCATTAAATTCAGGATCATAGAATTTTATGTGAGTTCCATGCAATCTGGCTTCTTTGTGTCCAACACGAGAAAACCATAAGTTTAATAATTTACTCATATTGTATCCTCTGCTTTGACAAGTGCTTCTCTAATCACTTCAAAGGCTCGCATGGCAGCAAATTCGCGCACATAGATACTAAATTTGGAATGGGTACGATAGGTGCCATCCTCTTCATCGGCTTTGAGAGAGATAAATTTTTGCTCCGCTAGATATTTAAATGTTTGTTCGACTACCCGAGCTAAGGAGCCAACCTTGTGTCCTCCAGAAGGATTGCGTGCAATTTGTGCTTTTTCATTAATCACTTCCCAAGCGTCGCTTAATCCGGGCACCACTTCTTGCTCATCACGCTTATCATTAAAAGATTCAGCCAATTGAATGAGTCGATGACGGACATCCGTAACTGTGACATAACGGGCACGATCATAGTCAAAACTTGATTCATTAGGAAAACAAATCGCCGCAATAGTGAGAATAGTAGCACCAAACATCAGACGCTGTTCAACTTCAGCAAAACGGGCATGAATATGATCCGCAAGGATGGGGCGAAAAGGACTTTGTTTTTCTACCACTGCCATCACAATCCCCAGTTTGGATATATCTAACACACGCAATCCAAATCCCGTGGCTATTTGTTTGACAATTTCTCGATACTCATCATCAGTCTGGTAAGCGTCTATACAGTCGCGGTAACGGATGTTATTATGTGGCTTTAACTTAGGCTTTAAGCCACAACTGACAAGATAAGCAGCCTCTTCTATTTTGTTAAACATTACTAATCCTTATTTTTGCGCTTAATCATTAAATCATTACCACAACAGAATGGGGTAACAAATCTTTTTTCCATTTTAGTCACATAAAACGTTGCGCTATCTACTTGGGTATAAGCAGCATGTACTAAGGCAACTAACGCTTTTATTATACCCTTTCCATTGTCAAGTGGAACACTCAAAATTAACTCGTGTAAAGTACAAGTGCCTTTAGATAAGGCTTGCCTGATAAGTGCATCAGCTTCAGCCACATCACTCTTGGTAACATTAGCGTTAAGCTCAATGCTGAATTCTTCAGTGTGTTCCTCATCATAAATAGGCGCTTGCTCAAATACTAAGCAAATCGTGCAATGGTTGCGTTACGGGACCCATGATAACAGGTTCAAGACTATCCAATAGGTTTTCAAGCAATGGTAACTTTAGAAATGGTAAAAGTATTTCTTCTGTCAGGTTGGGTAAATTTTGGTATTGCGAGTCAAAGAAACATTGATGCACTTGAGCATCCAGAAATTCGTCATCCAAGCTATTGGCTATTTCATAGAGATTGAGATAAATATCTAAGCAGTGTTGAATTTTGTCTTTTAATTGAATCAGTAGATAGGTATTGGCAACTTGTTTTTCCGCTAAGTCTTCTTCAATGTAAGCAAGAATTCTATTATCAGTATCACGAAATTTTTGAATATTGATGAGTGCCTCTTCAATTTGAGGACGAATTTGGCTTTGCCATTCCATATTTCGAACATTAATCCGTATTTGCCGAATTAAACTCATTAAGATATTGCGGTGTTGATAGGTTGCTGTTCGATGTTCATCAGCCGTTTTGTTTGCCTCTTCTATTTTTCCCGCCTTCAATTGATGATCTAAGACGGCTTGAATGGCAACCTGTTTATCTTCAATGGGTTGGCTCAAGGCGGTGAAATAAAGGTTAGCACATTCAATTGATGGGCGGAGGTAAAAATAACCGTCTGCTCCATCAAATTCTTCAAGTAGTCGAAATTTAACGGTTTTAAACCGATTGTCTTGATAGGAAAAGATACGTGTTTCAAAAGATGTGCCTAGTTTACAATTTAAAAACGTATCAATCAACTCGTCCGCTTGTTTGCTAATCAGGCTTTGCTCAGGAACAGAATCAGCCAAACCTTCTCTGCACAATGCCTCAACTTGTGTGATAATCCAGTCTGATACTTCATTTTGCAAAATTTCTCGACGGACACCTCCCTCCATTGAGCCTAAATGAAGTCCATTAAGCACACGCTCAATTATCTTCATAGCAATAGAAAAATAGTCAACACGGTCAAGTGGTGTTCTTCTCGCGTCAGGAGATAATCTGTAGAAAGGTTCGGCAATTGCTAATGTGAAAGCTCTGCGCCATAATTGTTCGTTTTGTAGAGAATCTAGCATTTCAGTTATCAGTTATCATTTGATTGGAGCACCAGCCAAGAAAGCAAATAGCATAGAGATAGATTTTACATCGCTATCAAGTAAAGCGAGAAAGGTTTTTGGCTGTCATAGCGTATTAAAAAAAGCAATGGCATTGTCTTTAATCGTGCCGTGACTGAAGTTTTTTAATGCGGTTGAGATGCTTGTTTTAATTTTTGTGGTGTAATGTCTTGCCCTTCAACCAACAAAACCGCCATTTTTTTATTAGCCATTAGCGAACCTCTAAATCTGCTTGGGTAATTAGTTCTAATTCCTCTTTATCATAAGCGGTTGCTATGACTTGATTTTCATCGCTTTTTAAAGCACTTCGCCCAAGGTGAAATAGCATACCTTCAGTTTCATTTGCTTGTGTTGTTTCAATAAATGTCGTCACACAATCCCAACTATGCGTCGTAGCAAACACTTGAACATTTAAGTCTTTTGCCAGTTTGAAAATCAATTCCCATACTTTGGGTTGCACCGTGTAATGTAAGCCATTTTCAAATTCGTCAATGAGTAGAAAGCCATCTTTTGCATTCACTAAAGTCAGCATCAGATGAAATGCGCGAGTTAAACCATCACCCATACTTTTCAGTGGGCGAGGTTCAGAATAGCCATCAAGACGTACAATCGGAATAGGATTTTTACTAACCGTTAAAGCAATGTTTTGTATTTTGGGTTCAATAATTTGAAGCCCTTTAACGATAATGGGTTGTTTATCCGTTAAATTAATGCTATTCCAAAGAGCAGAGACTTTATCCTTATCAAGATAATGGGTAGGAACCAATCTAACCACTTGAGTTTTAAAATTTTCTTGATTATTTGGATAATGTGGATGCAAATTCCAATCTCTCTCATCAAAGAATTTTATCAATTCACCATTTTTTAAAAATTCTGTCCATGAAGTACCTATCCTGTCGTCATTACCACCATGTCGAGTTGTTAATCTATTTTGTTGTTGTTTATAAGAACCAATAACCATCATATCTTCATCAGGCATTGGAAAACAGTAATTGTAAAACAAGTTTATGAGGGGGCTTTTATAATAGCCCTCTATATCTGCCTCCGATAACGGGTCAATATTTTCTTCACGTCTGTCAAAAATTTCATGTAATACACTATCAGAGGCATTACTGGCGTATATTTGGATCGCCTCTAATAAACAACTCTTACCAGAATTATTCCGCCCAACAATCAAGTTGACGCGCCCCAAATGTTCAATTTTCAATTCTTTGAACAGACGGAAATTTTTAATATAAAGTGAATCTAGCATATCAGTTATCAGTTAATTTATTCAGTCTTCGCTAGATGTCCAAGATAAATCTTGGACTCCTACCAAAATTTTTTGTGGCTAGCGATTTTGGGGAATTAATTTTTCTTCTCTCATTTTTTGTATCATAAAAGCCGGCGGTTTTCTAACAGATAACGCGAAAATGAATTCCAATTGTTTCATATTGAATTCAATTTCATTGCGTAAAATTTCACCTAAGTATTTTTTGGTTTGTGGATTATTATCCACAAAATAACGATTGACAATATTTTTTATCCCTCCCATTGCCACTTCTATATCCAGTTTTTTTAGGTATGGTATATAAGGCTCAGGTAAAACTCTATTTTTTAAATAACTATTCTGTTTAAAATCCTCTGACAGTTTGAAATTCATCGAAATATCTTTATACAAAATAATTTCTTGATGCAGAAATAAACTACAAATACCATCCGCTGAAAGCTTGGACTTTGTATTGTTGTCCTCGACTAAAAGCGCGGTATTTAGGAGTCCACCTTCGGTTTGGACGAGT
>LUTY01000006.1 GCA_001640045.1 Candidatus Thiomargarita nelsonii
AACAAGATTTCTCGCTTCGCTCGAAATGACAATTGGACGTTTTTGTCATTTCGAGTGGAACTCGAAATCTTGAGTCATTTAAACAAGATTTCTCGTTCCACTCGAAATGACAAAAGCGCAATTTGTGACAGTCCAAGATAAATCTTGGACTCCTATTTATTCATACCTATAAATATATTCACTTACCGTAATAGCAAGAATTTCCTGTTCTTGACAAGCTAAAACAACGTTTGGATCATCATCAAACATAATATCGACACGATGTTTTAAACACATTTCGGCTTTCCAAGTCGGATAATCTACTACACGACTGTCAGGACAGATTTCTATGCTTATTTTGTCTTTTTCAATATTTAACACATCAGCAGCAATATCGTGCGTAATTCTGTCATTGACGGTTATTATTACACAATGCTGAAAAAGCTGCATAAGATAAGAAAATGCCGCACCATAATCTGAAACAACTCCATCCCAATCTAATCCAATAATATTTTTATTCATTCATAAATAAGCTTTCTTGTTCATCATTGAGAATATAGCGTACTGGCTTTTTCAATTTCTTAATTTTATCCATTTCTAATGCGCGTTTTAACCAAATTTTGACTTGGGTTTGGTGTAAATTAAAATGCTCTGCTAACATTTTTTCGGTTTTTTCAGTTACCAACTCTTGCTCAAAATATGGCCAAACCAGTTCAAATAAATCATGGCTTTTATCAGTCTCTTCTGTCTCACTGAGCGCAGGTAATTGTTCACGCAAATTGCTCAAGGCTTGCAACTGCTTATTATCTATTGCAATCGCTCCTTGCTTGAGTAATTCTTGATTACCAAGCGGCATATCTTCATCTTTGCGGACAAAAAGTGGCACCCATTGCGCTTTTAAATTTTCGGTGGCACCTGCCCAAGTGCCCCCCTCTTGATAAGCACTGTTAGCGACAACAGCCCAATCTGAGAGAGTGTATATATATTTATTACGCGCCATCGCGTTGCCAACATTAAATCCCGCCTCAGGATCAAAAGGAGAAATCAACGCTAATCGTTGTTCTCGTAAAGCTTCACGGTATTGACCAGCGACAGCGGCGCGTGTGAGGCGATCTGCCAATACGCCAACCGCAGTCCCTCCATGTCTCAAAGCTGTCAACATCGCTTCGGTATCGACACCACGCGCTCCACCTGAAATAATACTTATCCTTTGTTGGGCCGACTTTTTAGCAATTGATTTTGTAAAATCAATCACTTTTTGATCGACATGCCGTGAACCGACGACGGCTAAGCCACCCTTTTCTAATAAAGCCGCTTGACCAATACCATAAAAAATGGGGGGAGCTGTTTGTCCTAAGCGCTTTTTTAGGCGCATGGGATAGGCTTTGTCACTGCGACTGATGATCCACAGTCCTTTATTTGTCCACGCTTCAACTGCGAGAGCGAGTGCGCTACCTCGCATTAATAGGCTGATTAAACGTGCTGCCGTGATCTTTTTATAAGCAAGATGTTTTATTTTGACCATCGCGCCTGTGTTTAATAAGTCTGCGGGACGCATATTTTGTTCTTGTAGCCATTGTGCTAACCAAGCATATTCTGATATTGTCAATGGTTTAATTTCGTTGTCCGTTTTTATTCCAAAATGCCCACATAGCAGTAAAATGGCTTGCGTGTCTGGACTTAATTCGTGATTCATCTGATTATCTGCATTGCAGGACGCGGAGCGTCCTTTCCGGCATTCCCACGCAGAGCGTGGGAACGAGAAATGTCTGAATCAGAATTTTCAGAATAAAAAATAAAACCTTGTTAGGAACGTGCATAAAACAACTAGGGCAACCATAAAGGATTGCCCCTACCTTCTGCCGTGAGTTTTTGTAGGGGCATACCCTAAACTTGACTAAGTTATTTTATGCACGTTCCTTATTTATTTTATTCTGTTAATCCTTAAATTCTGAAAATTCTGATTCAGAGGAAAATTTTAACGTGACAGCCACTCTTGCAAAGCATATGTTCGCTTGCTTACATTAACCATATCTTTATCATGGCGCAACAGTAACCATGTTCTGCTAATATGCTCAAAAAACAGCTTTTTTAGCCGTACAAGATAGTAAAAATAGACTCGTGGAGAGTTGTAATGAACTGGATACAATTGAGCCATCTCTTCCGGAGAAAGAAAAACCCTTTTCAGAAATACCTTGAGTTTATCCAGAGACGACTTGGACTTCCAAAAGTCTATGAGATTGATAGAGGGATAAATACGCTTATCAAAAAGTTGCGCCTTAGCCCAGTTGACTACTTGCGGTTCTAAATCTTCCGGCTTCAATCTATCTAATACCTCATTCGGCACTACTGCATCAAACAAAGTTTTGGCTAAATAAAGGCTGATATAGACAGTCTTGCTCGCCCTCCATTGGCGGCTACGAAGCATTAATTGTTCCCAGTTTATTTCACCTTGGTAATGTCGGAGTGTTTCCCAAATATCATAAAAGCCACTGAGTCCATTTCTAAAGAGATGTTGAAAGCTCGTGTGTAAACATAAGTGTAATAACAAATCTTCTGGAGATAAGACTAATACATCAACGCCTGCAATCCTAGCCGGTTGCGCCCTTTTCCATACACCATCAATATCTATTCTAAAGGGACTGCTTGGGAGAACAATGGTCCAATGAATATCAACTGGAAAAGCATCCGGTTTTGTAAAAGGAGGTAGATGCTGGTATTTTGCACATATACCTTCAATATCGCCTACTCTCGATGTGCCTGAAATATACCCCATTTCCAACAAATTTTCCCCGGCTTTTAATAAGTCGGTTTTTTTGACGAGGATATCCACATCATTCATTGGGCGGAGGGCTATGTTAGCGTAGACGTTTTGCGCTAGATGTGCCCCTTTGAGGGCAATGACAGGTATATTTCCTAAAGCATTAATTATTTTTGAAAAATCATTGTAAAGGCGAGTATTCCGGCGAGCAGAAATGAGATAAGCTTTGTGTAGCTTGACACTAGGATAAATGGTCTTTAAACGATGGTAAAGCAAAGGCGCAAGGTTATGTTTTATGGCGAATTGAATGAGAGAGTCCCAATCTGCCCCCCTTAACAAGGCCGCTTTTTTGTCATCAAATTCTCTACAAAGACAATCTATTAAAAACTTGCCCATCGTTTCTTGATCCATTTAAATTCCTCTGTCGATTATCCGCTCATCGACGCAGAGCGTCGAGGCAGGCATTCCCACGCAGAGCGTGGGAACGAGAAAACGAGAAATATATCGGCTAGGAGTCCAAGATTTATCTTGGACGTCCCGTTTAAGTCTGAGAATGCAATTGTTGCATAGCCTTATTTAGTTCGGTCATAGCAGTCTCAATTGCCGTTTGATCATCGCGGGAGGGGCTACTCAATACATAATTAGTCACTTCGCTGCTGATGCCTGGATGTCCAATCCCTAGCCGCAAGCGCAAAAATTGATTGCTACCAAGATGAGCGATAATATTTTTCAACCCAGTTAAACTTGGCATCGCAGGTCACGTCTTTGCCTACTTCGCATCTATGCTTCACCCTACGGTGCCAGTCTTCAGAACCGGACATGAGACTTTCGACCTCATCCGGCTCCTCGGGACCGTGTAGTCTAACACGGGTGGCTTTTCCAACCAGTCAGCCACCACAACTTGTGTTTCCACGTAGCATCTGGGTCGCTAGAACTCTATCCCCTTCAGCTAAACTGCTATAACGCCCATACACCATCAATGGCACGTTACCACTACCAGCACTGGTTTGACGCTGTAGTCTTATCAGGTATTAGTAGAATACTCTTTGGTCTTTTCCACCACCTCTAAATTGCCCTTCCTTCTTACGACGCTTCATTTCTTCGGCGTGGAGCTTGTCATGGCAATAGTTGTGTAACAGCACCAAATTTTGGTATTTATCCTCACCGCCTCGACTTTTGAAGGTCTTGTGATGAGCTTCCATTAAATCTTCATTGGTGAACGTTCCCCCGCAGTGAGGGCACCTTCCACCTTGTTTCCTTAGCATTTTAGCTTTCGACGGTGTTATGTTGCCATAACCTTTGGACATTCTGGCCGCCCAATATGCAGTATCCCCGTCGTAGTATGACCTATCAAAACCGACTTTAGCGTAACTGCCTGTACGCTCTTTGTGTTTGGAATATGCTTTTATTGCCGCTACTATTCTTTTGCCTTTCTTTCCGACAAATACCCAGTTGCGGCCGTTTACATGAGCAAAGTACTTCTCTACGACCCACTTCTTGCCTTTGTTTGGGTGCCTACGACACGCCCATTGTAGTAATCTTTTGTACAGTAGATAGTCTAACTTGCTAAAGGCTTCACTGGAGTGAAACTCTTTGTACACGTTAGCCCAACCCGTGATTATGGGTTGTATCTTCTGGATTACTGCTTCGGCCGGTGCGCTCTTCATACTCCAAATCGTATCACTGACTTTACGCCAGTGGGCTTTCACCTTATCTTTCATCGGTTCTACACGTAACACATGCGTTGCATTGGCTCTATTTTGTTCTGTCTTAGTACCATTGAGCAGTTTCAATCGGTATGTTCCCTTGATTTGATTTTCATAGTGTCTGATATGATACCCTAGAAAGTCAAATCCTTCCGTTGAGTGAACTATCTTCGTTTTCTCTTCGGATACCGTAAGTCCCCTACCTTTCAACCACTGCTCGATATATTTATTGGATTCCTCTATTACCTCTTTATCCTCATGGATTACAACGAAGTCATCGGCGTAACGGACTAAATCCAGTTTTAGCTTTTTCCTAGCTTTGTATGATTTACCCGATTTCTTATTAATAGCGTTGCTGACTGTTGTGCTACCAATTTTACTTTTCCAACCTTTAATACCACGTAGGTGTTCAATCAGGTCGTTATGTGCTTGGGTCCAGCTGTACAATACACATTCGATTAAAGGTTGATACCGTAAATTCATAAGTAAGACACATTGTAGGAACGGGGAAAAACGACAGCAAGAAACATCAGCTACTTGCAGGACTCGCAAGAGGGGCATCCTTTGATGTCTAGCGGCACTGTCGGGTAGGATTGAGTCGAAAGCGAACGCCAGATGAAATCGTCCATGTGGGAATCTGGATATGCTGAATGGCTCACGGAACAACTATAAGCTGTAAAGGCAATTGAACAGATTGGGGCGAAAGCTCCATCACAATGATGCAGGAGAAATCCAGTGAAAGTGAGGAAATCTATACCGTATATAACCGGCGTGACGTAAGCGGCGGCTCGCACCTTTACCTACATCGGTACGCCGTTGGGCTTTTATTTCAAAGGTTTCCATTTTATTTCCAATAAAAAAAAATCCCCTAATGGGGACGGTTATGATTAGGCTCCGCGACCAGAGACTTTTCAGTTATCAGTAAACAGTTATCAGCAAACAGTTTGCTTCTCGTTCCCACGCTCTGCGTGGGAATGCCTGCTTGGACGCTCCGCGTCCTGCTTTGCTCCGCGTTGGAACGAGAAAAACTGATTAATCTATAAACAACGAACTGAGCGATTCTTCTTGACTAATCCGGCGCATACTTTCAGCCAACATTTCGGCAATACTCAATTGACGAATGCGTACACAGGCAGCAGCGTCCTCTTTTAAGGGAATAGTATCTGTTACCACTAATTCATCAAGTTTTGAAGCTTCAATCTTTTTCACCGCATTACCTGATAACACTGGATGTGTACAATAAGCGACAACTTTAGCGGCACCTTGTTCTTTAAGCGCACCGGCGGCTTCACATAAAGTACCTGCGGTATCAACCATATCGTCGATAATAATACAAGTACGATTTTCTACATCGCCAATAATATTCATCACTTTCGCCTCATTCGGGCGAGGACGACGTTTATCAATAATGGCTAAATCGGCATCGTCGATTTGCTTTGCTAAAGCTCTCGCACGAACAACGCCGCCAACATCCGGTGAGACAACCATCAAATTAGGATATTCATGTCGCCAAATATCGCCCAATAAAATGGGTGAGGCATAAATATTATCAACCGCTAAATCAAAAAAACCTTGAATTTGATCAGCATGTAAATCCACCGTCAGTACACGATCAGCACCAACGCTGCCGATCAGTTTGGCGACAACTTTAGCGCTAATGGGGACACGGGCGGAACGAGGGCGACGATCTTGACGGGAATAACCAAAATAGGGAATGACACAGGTGATACGGCTTGCTGATGCTCGCCGCAGTGCATCGACTAACACCAGTAATTCCATCAAATGATCATTGGTAGGTCGACAGGTAGGCTGGATAATAAAGACATCTTTACCGCGAACATTCTCGCGGATTTCGACCATGATTTCGTCATCACGAAAACGACTAACGACAGCATTGCCCAAGGGTAAATTCAGATGAGCCACAACGGCTTTTGCTAAAGCCTGATTGGCATTACCCGTAAATACCCTCATTCGGCTTGATACATCCGAAGCATCTGCGGGATTCATTGGAAAATGATTGAGGATTTAATGAAAGTGGCTGGGGTGCCAGGATTCGAACCTGGGATCCCGAGACCAAAACCCAGTGCCTTACCACTTGGCTACACCCCAATAAATTGAATTGAAAATAGATAGTGATGATTATTGTAACAAATCATCTATGCTTTTGTAAAGCATTCAAAGCCGGAGAAATATTTCTCCCCCGTGCCACAAAACCATACCATACACTTGGCAATTGAGCAAGTACAGCCTGAGCTTGTGCGCGGCTTTCAAAGCGTGCAAATAGACACGCGCCTGTTCCCGTCAATCGTGCGGGACTATATTGACTTAGCCAATCAAGGGCTTGTCCCACTTGCGGATAAAGACGACGCACAACATTTTCACAGACGTTGCGACTTTGACCAGCAAAGAATTCGGCTATTGTGATACATAATGCATCGCGTGTCAAGTCTTTTGTTGAAAAAATTTCAGCCGTTGATACGTGACACCCCGGGTGAATGACGAAATACCAAGGCTCATCAAGCTCAATCGGCTTTAATGACTCGCCAACGCCCTCCGCCCAGGCAGCGTGACCCTGTACAAAAACGGGCACATCCGCACCTAAGCTTAATCCAAGCTGCGCGAGTATATCAGATGATAATTGTAAATGCCAGAGTTGATTTAATGCTAATAAAGTCGTCGCGGCATCGGAGCTACCTCCACCTAAGCCGCCACCCATTGGGATTTTTTTTTCAACTTGTATATCAGCACCCAAGGATGTGCCACTGTATTGTTTGAGCAAACGCGCCGCCCGCAAGACTATATCTTGCTCAGGGGGCAAATCTTTCGCGCTGGACTGACACGACAACTGTCCATCGGGGCGCACATTAAAATATAAATCGTCGCAAAAGTCAAGAAATTGAAAAAGGGTTTGCAAATTGTGGTAGCCATCCGCCCGTTGTGAGGTGATGTGCAAAAATAAGTTGAGTTTGGCGGGGGCTAAATAATTATTTTTTTTTATCATGGGATTCATTTTTTTTATTTTATTTAATCGGTAGCGAATCATGAAACGAAGTTCGCTATGCTAATTATTTATTATAACCGCTTTAGGTGGCAACTTTAGCATGTTATACTCTCAAAGAGCTTTTTCGATTAGAGCTGTAATTAACTGAGTCGTTGTGAAAAACAGAACATGAAAAATATCGTACTATTATCAGGATTTTTATTTGTCGGCTTGATTACTTCTCAATTATTACCGTCGCTTATTATTGCGGATTATTATGCCGGTTTTACACACACCATTAGGATTCTGACAACCGTAGGTCTGGGATTCATCATGATTCGTGTTGGCTATGAATTTGATATTGATAAGAGCAGATTAAAGGCATACGGCTGGGATTATGTAGTGGCTGCTACCGCCGCAACATTCCCTTGGTTATTCGTTGCCCTTTATTTTGTTTTTGTTCTCTCAGATGCGAGCACTATTGCTGTATGGAAAGAGTCATTG
>LUTY01000007.1 GCA_001640045.1 Candidatus Thiomargarita nelsonii
CAATCTGCAAAAGCGTATATACAAGGCTGCGAAATCAGGTAAATACAAAGTAGCATTAAGCCTTAGTTACCTATTACAGGTATCACATAGCGCGGCTCTATTAGCCGTGCGACGGGTCACGACCGACAATACCGGAAAACGGACGGCGGGAGTTGACCGTAAAGTAGCAAAAACAGCGAAACAAAAGCTAGAATTGGTCAAAGAAGTAAGCAACACCATCATAAACGAGTGGGACGTGTACAAACCAAAACCGGCACGCAGAGTGTATATTCCAAAAGCGAATGGAAAACAGAGACCTCTGGGAATACCCACAATGATGGATAGAGCAATGCAGGCGGCGACAAAAATCGCATTAGAACCAGACTATGAGGCGAGATTCGAGCCAAACAGCTATGGTTTCAGACCTGCTATGGGATGCAAGGATGCACTTGATAAGATAGCAATGCTATTAAATAAGAAACAGAAATGGATACTGGACGCGGACATAAAAGGATGCTTTGATAATATTGACCATGCTTTTCTGGCCAAGCATATTGATAAATACTGGAGACCGATAGTTAGGAAGTGGCTAAAGGCGGGATACATATTTAACAGAGAATTCAACCCCACCGGAGCCGGAACGCCGCAAGGCGGAACTATATCGCCACTGCTTGCGAACATAGCCCTTGACCAAATGGAAACTGACCTGATTGAACACCTGCGGGGAATTAAAGGTTGGAAAACGAAAATCGGTTCAACAACAATAAACACGGTCAGAGATAAAAAGACCAAAAAAGAATACAAGTGCAGGCAGAAGCTGAAACTTGAGATAATTAGATATGCCGATGATTTTGTGGTAATCCACGAGGACAAAGATGTTATAGAGGAATCCAGAAGATATATAGAGCAATGGCTTGAGGTACGGGGTCTGATTCTTTCAGAGGAAAAGACAAAAATAGTACACTCTACGGAAGGATTTAATTTTCTAGGGTGTCATATCAGGCACTATGAAAACCGTATCAAGGGCTCATACAGATTAAAGCTGTTAAACGGCACAAAGACTGAGCAAAACCGTGCCAACGCTACATATATGATGCGAATAGAGCCGATGAAGGAAAAGATAAAGGCGCACTGGCGTAAAGTCAGTGACAAAATTTGGAGCATGAAAACGGCACCTGCTGCCGCAGTAGTCAAAGAAATCCAGCCAATAATTACGGGCTGGGCGAATGTATATAAGGAGTTCCACTCTAGTGAAGCTTTCGGCAAACTAGATATGCTACTCTTTAAAAGACTGCTGCAATGGGCGTGTCGTAGGCACCCAAACAAGGGCAAAAAGTGGGTCGTAGAGAAATATTTCGGACACCTGAATGGCCGCAACTGGGTATTCATGGATAAGAAAGGTGACAAGATAATTGCCGCCATTAAAGCATACTCCAAACATAAAGAGCCTACTGGTAGTTATGCCAGAGTCGGTTTCGATAGGTCATACTACGATGGTGATACACCATACTGGGCGGGCAGGCTGTCCAAAGGTTATGGAGACATAACACCGTCCAAGGCAAAAATGCTAAAGAGACAAGGTGGAAAGTGCCCTCACTGTGGGGGAACATTCACCCGTGAAGATTTATTAGAGGCTCACCACAAGACCTTCAAAAGTCGCGGGGGTGAGGATAAATATAAAAACCTGGTGTTGCTTCACCGACATTGCCATGACAAGCTCCACGCCGAAGAAATGAAGCGTCGTAAGAAGGAAGGGCAATTTATCGGCGGGGGAAAAGACCAGCGAGCATTTTACTAAACCTGACTACACTGCCGGATGTCGACCAGCAGTGGTAACATGCCGTCCAGTTGACGGGTGTTATAACAGCTTAGCGAGGGGGATTAGAGTTCTAATGACCCTTGAGCTACGCGGAAACGCAAGTTGTAACGGTAAATGGACTGAATACCGTTCAGGTTAGACGACATGCTCTGAGGAGCCGTGTGAGGTCGAAAGTCTCATGCACGGTTCTGAAGACCAGTTGGGCAGGGTGAAGTTGAAGCGCGGAACCCGAACCGATGAAAGATGTGACCGGTTCGACTGAGTTTAACTACATGGTGCTAGAAATATTTTGATTCGGTTGTGCGACTCGTTTGGCCTAATTCGCTAACATTAGTTAGTTAAAACAAAGCCTTATACATAAAACTTACAGTATGGTGCGAAATGCTAAATGTCTATTTCGCCTAGTTAGGCAGTCGACTAGAAAGCAATGACCGGTACCACAGCTACATTCGTGGTCATCAGTGCAAGGTCTTAAAGCCTCAAAAGGGCAAGCGTATCAGATAAGGACATATCCGTAAGGTCGGTAACAAAAAAGCTCCTTGGGGCTAAAAGGTTTCTAGGTGTTAAGCTTGGACCGAGGTTTAGCACGACTCGCCCGATACACACCCGATTAATGGGTATGACCTAAGTCCGAAATGTAAGACATACTGTAGGAACGAGGAAAAACTACGTTAGTAAGTCACTTGCCGGAGCGCAAGAGGAGTGTGCAAACACTTAGCGACAGCGTCGGGTAGGATTGAGAGGGAAGCTAATGCTAAATGAAACCATCCACGGGGGATTTTAGATACGCTGATTCACTCAAGGGAACAATTAAAAGTTATAATTTCGATGACTAGCAAATTTACTGGGCAACCAGTGATGGTAACGGTAAGATTGATTAAATTATGAACATTCTTTGGAAATACCAACATCCAGATTGGGTATTCAAATCGCATGGTGGCACCTTGCCACAAGCTTATGCCGCGAATTTAGTTTCGAGGGATATTAACGCTATCATGAAAACCTGGGACTGGGACACCATAATCTGGAAGAAGGTACGACAACTTGTGTTCAATTTGCAAAAACGAATTTATAAGGCGGCGAAATCAGGTAGATATAAGAAAGCTAAAAGCTTGATGTACCTATTACAAAACGCCACATGCGGAGCACTACTTGCGGTTCGTAAAGTAACAACGGATAACACCGGTAAAAGAACGGCAGGTATCGACTTCAAGAAAGCCAAAACGCCAAAGCAAAAGATGGCATTGGTCAAAGACGTTCTGGATACTATTCGTACTGGCTGGGACAAATACAAACCATTACCCACGAAAAGGATAATGATTCCTAAAGCTAACGGTAAGCTGAGACCACTCGGCATACCTACGATTAAAGACAGAGCGATGCAAGCATCCACGAAGCTGGCAATGGAACCCTATTACGAAGCTAAGTTTGAATCTTGCCGTTATGGATTCAGACCAGGAATGGGATGCCATGACGCAGTTGATAAAATTGCAGGCACCCTACTGAAAAAGCAAAAATGGATTCTGGACGCAGACATTAAAGGATTCTTTGACAACATAGACCATGACTTCTTAGCATTGCAAATTGATACACATTGGAGACCAATAGTTAAGCAGTGGCTGAAAGCCGGTTACATGTTTAATAAGGAACTACACCGGACAGACACGGGGACACCGCAAGGGGGAACCATATCGCCGCTATTAGCTAATATAGCACTTGACCAAATGGAAACCGATTTAATCAAACACCTTAGAAATATTAAGGGATGGAAAATCAAAATCGGTAATGCCTCAGTAAGTCATGTGGTAAATAAGAAGAACAAAAAGACCTACAAACTCAGGAAAAACCTGAAAATAGATGTTGTCAGGTATGCTGATGACTTTGTAGTAATCCACGAGGATAAAGAGGTTATAGAAGAATCCAAAATATTTATAGAACAATGGCTATTAACACGCGGACTAACACTATCTCAGGAGAAGACGAAGATAGTACACTCGACCGACGGCTTTGACTTTTTGGGTCATCACATAAGGCATTATAAGAACCTTCTTGCCGGCACTTATAAACTTAAATTGTTAAATGGGTCAAAAATCGAACAGAAACGGGCGAACGCAACGCATGTTCTCAGAGTAGAACCAACTAAAGATAAAATAAAAGGCCACTGGAGAGAAGTCAGTGACACCATTTGGAAACTAAAAAGCGTAACACCAGCACGATTAATCAAAATAGTGCAGCCGATGATTACCGGATGGGCCAACTACTACAAAACAGTCCACTCCAGTGAAGCTTTTGGAAAACGGGACCAATTGCTCTATAAAAGATTATACCAGTGGGCGCAACGTAGGCATCCACGTAAAGGTAAACGCTGGATAGCCAAGAAGTACTTTGGCTATCATAATGGTAGAAGGTGGATGTTTATGGATGAAAAAGCTGGCAAGTTCCTGAAACCCTATGGCAAACACAAAGAAAGAACCGGAAGTTACGCAAGGGTTGGTTTTGATAGGTCATTTTACGATGGCGACTCTGCTTATTGGGCAGAACGGTATTGCTCCGGTTATGGCAACATAACTCCGTCTAAAGCAAAAATGTTGAAAAAACAAAATGGCATCTGCCCGGTTTGCAACACCAACCTCACGAATGAGGACCTACTAGAGACACATCATATAGTTCATAGAGCTAGAGGTGGTGAAGACAAGTACTCTAATTTGGTGCTAATACACAGGCATTGCCATGATAAGATACACAAAGACGACAAAAACCTGAATAATCACGGGAATAATCAACCCGATGATGAGTCAACAAACGATTGGGCCAACCACGTTTGGGGATTTAGCAGCTAACCGACAAGTCATAGAGTTCTTGGAACTTGAAGGTTCGAGCACGACTCAAGTTGTACGCAAAGATTAAGATTGAAAGTTAAACGGCGTTTAGTGCTAGTATGTACTAATCTTAGGAGCTGTATGAGTTAGAAATTCTCACGTTCCGTTTTGAAGACTGGCTTTATAGGGTGTATTCCATAAGACACTATGAAATCGGCAGGAAGGTAGTGACCTATGAGGCCAAGTTAACTTTAACAAAGGTGATAGATGGTTTATCACCCCAGGGAACTTGCTCCTTAAACATAACCAGGCCTGATTTTTGTGGTTTTTGCGTTTTAAAGTAAGTGTTTGCCATCATTTCCAGGTATTTTGGCATGTCCTGTTTTGAGCTTTTTTCCCAAAATGTCGATTTCCGCGTATTGAGCTTGTTGACACAACTTTTCCAATAGCCCATAAGCCTTTTGCCGCTTTTCAATTTCACGTTGAAAACGTGAAAGAAAAGTATAAGAGACAGATTGATCGGGAGGTATTTGTAAAAGTATGCGTGCGAAACCGGTTTTTATGCTATCTTGGCCATGTACATCCCAATTGCCGGTTTTTTCCATGCATAAATACTGAGTGACTGCGATTCGCTCTATTTGAGCTTTTAAATCTTCCAGTAGATCATCTACTTTGTTTTCATTTGCCATTTTTATAACTCCAGACCATTGAACTACAGGGATTAATTATTAGCAGGGATAAGTTACAAAAAGATTTTGACTTATCCCTGCTAATAAATAATCCCTGTAGTTAAAGAAAGTGGATATTTGATAAACACTGACTTCGTATCCGCCCTCTTGCACTAACCATCTTGTTGAACCGCCGCAAGGACAAACTCCCAGTCTGCTCGTAAATCCTTGCTGACATACCTAAAAGCACTGCCATTTTGTCGAATCGCCGCAAGAACAAAGTCCCAGTCAGATCTTAAATCATTGCTGGCATACCTAAAAGCACTGCCATCTTGTTGAACAGCGGCAAGGACAATTTCCCTATCTGCCCGTAGCTTCTCGCTGGCATACCTAAGAAGCCTGCTATGTTGTTGAACCGCCGCAAGGACAATATTCCTGTCTGCTCGTAAATCCTTGCTGGCATATCTAAACCAGCCAGATTGTTGAAGTGCCGCAAGGACAATCTCCCGGTCTGCTCGTAAATCCTTGCTGGCATACTCAAGAGCCCTGCCAGATTGTTGAACCGCCGCAAGGACAATCTCCCGGTCTGCTCGTAAATCCTTGCTGGCATACTCAAGAGCCCAGCAAGATTGTCGAACCGCCGCAAGGACAATCTCCCTGTCTGCTCGTACCTCATCGCTGGCAGACCGAAGAATAGCCTTACCATTTTGTCGAGCCGCCGCAAGGAGAATCTCCCGTTCTGGATAATTTCCATTTTCGTCGTATATCGGGGCAAACAAGTATCCTTCAGTACGCCAAAACGTCTTCACACTTCCTTGGAATACAAATTGAATTTGAAGATAACTGGCTGTTTCCATACGCATATAATCCCAACCCCACAGTTCTGCTCTATTACCATCAGAGCGCTGATGGCAAAGATCATGACCAACTCTTCTTAGATCTTCAATAATTTTTGCTATTTCTTCCCAATATTTCTCTCTGTTGTATGGTTGCAGCCTATCGGATAGCACCGTTTCTAGCCGAGACAAACGTCTTCTTCGCTCATCCTTTCCAAATTTCTCAATGTATTTTCGGGAAAATATTTTATAATCTGTATTCATAGGTGTCCCCTTTTTAGCCGAGTCCTTTGCAAGCCAATACATGAAGTTCTATCTAAACTAAGGAACGTGCATAAAACAACTAGGGCAACCATAAAGGATTGCCCCTACATTCTGCCGTTATTTTTACTTCGTTACTTCGTATCGTAGGGGCAATCCCTTGTGGTTGCCCTAAAGTTGACTAAATTTTATGCGCGTTCCTAAATAACAATCAACTCCTCTTCACTCGTCTCATCCCAATCACTATCCCTTTTGCCCAACAAATAACGTACCGCTTGACCGATCACACGATCTTCAAGCTGAATCTTCAAATCATAAAAGCTCGGACCGTGATGTTGCTCTTCGCCTGCCACTGAGAGTGCCGGACGATGCGCCATCTCATGACACATGATCGGGAGGAAAGTAAACACACCGTTTTTGATACGACTCACTCGTCTCATAATCGAACTCTCGAAATTCAAACCAATATAAAGCTCATCACGCCGCCCCTTTTTTAAGATTGCGGCGACTAAATGGCGACGATGTCGTTCTTCTTCCACCGTCATTGGCATTAAATGAATTTGACTCGGTGGACGAAAACGGGTCACTGCTTTCTTAAACCATGGCTGGTTGAGTGTTCTTTTCAAGTCTTTGAGAAAAACATCAGCTTGTTTTCCCGCTTCACAAGGACGAATTGATAAACTACTCATTTCTAAAACACCTCTTTTTTTGAGGGCCTTTAGCTTATCGTCATCCCAAGCTAGGTGGCTATTGAGCTTCAAGAGTTCGTATCCCAAGCCCTCAAGAATACGTTTTAGAATATAATCAATCAGATAATATTCGTGGCCTCCCCATAAGGCATCGTAAGGATAAAAAACCTCTTTGAGGATGACAACCCCCCTATAGTGGGCTGGTACCGCTTCAATTTCCTCCGCCGAAATACTGTAGGCAAAGACTTTATCTGGCGGCTCAAAGGTTAATATCGTTTTGAGTGCCAAATTGTTATCGCCCGAAAAGCTGGGAAAAATAGGAAACTCAGTGAGTTCTTTTAGTAAAGCTTCATAATGGAAAGTGCCCTCACTGTGGGGGAACATTCACCCGTGA
>LUTY01000008.1 GCA_001640045.1 Candidatus Thiomargarita nelsonii
CACCGGCTTTCATACCACAAACCGGACGAGTCTTAGGTCACGAAGGCGTGGGAAAAGTGCTGGCTATCGGCCAAAATATACGGCACTTAAGTATTGGAGATTATGTGGCACTCGAATCCATCATTGTTTGCCATTATTGTTATCCCTGTCGAAAAGGAAACTTTAACCAATGTGTCAATGCCACACTGTTAGGAATGGAGAAGGATGGCCTTTTTGGTTCTATCGTTGATATACCGGGCATGTTGGCTTACAATATTACTGATTACCTCCGAGACGAACAAGATTTACAAGCCTTTGCTTGTATTGAACCAGCCGGCGTGGCTTATGTTGCCTGCGAAAATGCCCAAATCAAACCCGGCCATAGAATTTTAATTTTTGGTGCTGGCCCGATAGGTCTGTTAACGGCTTTGATCAGTAAAGAAGTTTTCGGTGCTTGTGAAGTACATCTCGTTGAACCGGTCAAATTTCGCCGACAATTTGCCAAAAAATGGGCTGATCAGGTCTATGATGTTAAAGATTTTTGGGCAAACCGTTCAGGAAAATTTGACGTTGTTGTTGAAGCGTCTGGAAATCTTAACAATATTAATGGTACATTCCGTCAACTCAATCCAAATGGTCATGTTGTTCTCCTTGCCAGAAGCGGAGAGGCTTTATTGGTGGAGGCCGTTGACCACATGATTACCAATCAAATCTCGATGACGGGATCACGAGGACATTTGGGGGGAATCTTTCAAAATCTTTTTGAACTGTATAAAAGTGGAAAACTCCCCCTTCACAATATCATTACCAATATCGTGCCTGGACTCGAAGAATTATGCACGCTTTTTCGAGAAAACCGAACCCAAATCATTGAGGAAAACTGTAAAGTTTTGGTTCAACTGTGTCAGGATCATGAAAGGTAAATTATTATGGCATTAAGTGATAAAGAAAACGTTTTTAAAAGTGTCTGCCGAATATGTCATGGTGGATGCAGTATGCTTTTATCGGTGAAAAATGGTAAGCTGATAAAAGTAAAGCCGGCTGAATCTCCTTTTAATCAAGGACAAATGTGCATCAAAGGACGCTACACGCCAGAAATGATGTATCATCCCGCTAGGCTTTTAAGTCCTTTGAAACGTATCTCAAACCGGGGTGAAAATAAATGGCAAGAGATTGATTGGGATACCGCCTTAGACGAGATCGCTTCAAAGCTTGATAATATCAGACGAACATTAGGCCCCGAATCTATCGCTTTGGGTCAAGGAACCGGTAGGCATCATTACACCCACGTTATCCGTTTTGCCAATTCTCTTGGAACGCCTAACTGGTACGAGCCGGGGCTGGCTAATTGTTTGCTCCCTAGAATAATGGTAAGCCAATTCACTTATGGGGGATTCGTTGTGGCCGATTATTACGGCCAAGTTTTACCAAAAACAATTTTGTTCTGGGGACATAATCCGCTGGTCAGCAATCCAGATGGTGAACTGTCGTTTCCAGTCAAAAAAGCTTTAAATGCGGGCAGTTTCGGCATCGCCATTGATCCCAGAAGATCGGAAACCGCAAAACATTGTCAAATGTGGCTTCCCATCAGACCCGGCACTGATGCAGCATTGGCCCTTGGCATGATTCATGTCATTATCAATGAAGGTTTTTATGACAAGCCCTTTGTTGAAAAGTGGACAACCGGATTCAATGAATTAAAAGCGCATGTCACTAATTATACGCCTCAGTGGGCCGAAACGGTTACTGGGCTACCCGCTGGGGATATTGTAGCCGCTGCTAGAAGATATGCGCTGGATAAGCCCTCAGTTTTGGAATGGGGCGTAGGCATTGAGCATACACCGAACTCGCTTCAAACGGTAAGAGCTGTCGCACTGCTGAGAGCACTGACTGGAAATATTGATAAGCCAGGCAGTGATATTTTGGGCATGAATATTATTCGACCCTATCCGGTGATGACGGCATCTGTGTCTCGGGAGATGATTAAAAAAAGAATTGGGGGAGAACAGTTCAAATTATTGGGTGGATTAAGGGGGTTTTTACCGTCAGCACATATTCCGGGGGTATTCAAGGCTATGCGAACCGGCGAGCCTTATCCTATCAAAGCACTGCTTAATTTTGGCAGTAATCCCTTAACGACAGTCGCTAACTCCAAGGAGGTTTATCAATCTTTATTGAAACTGGACCTCCTGGTCGTTGCCGATATGTTTATGACCCCAACTGCGGCTTTGGCTGATTATGTTCTACCGGCCGCTTTTTGGCCAGAAGTCACACAACTCATTGAAATGCCTTTTGTGGCTGAAAATGCTATTGTCGCTCAACAAAAGGTGGTTCAAGTGGGGCTTTGCCGTTCGGATGAAGAAATTCTGATTGATCTGGCCAAAAGACTCAATTTACCCGGCTCAGAAGAAACCTTGGAGGATATTTTAAATTATCGGCTTGAACCGTTTAATATGACTTTTGGAGACTTGAAAGAAAAGTCTCTGGTATATCCACCCCATGAATATCGGAAATTTGAAAAACAAGGATTTCGGACACCGTCAAAAAAAGTAGAATTATACAGCAAAGTTTTGAAAAACATGGGTTATGATCCATTGCCCTGTTACAAGGAACCTCCTGAGAGTCCGGTGAGTCAGCCTGAAACCGCCAAGGATTTTCCTTATGTTTTAATCACTGGTAGCCGGAGACGGGAATATTTTCATAGTGAACATCGGCAGATCAACTCACTGCGAAAACGGAGACAGCACCCCTTAGCAGAAGTTCACCCTGACACAGCTACACCTCATGGAATTAGCGATGGTGATTGGATTTATGTGCGATCTAAGCGTGGCAAAATCAAGATGATGGCTTCAGTAACAACTGATATAAAGCCAGGTGTAGTCAATATTGATCACGGTTGGTGGTTTCCTGAAAAACCGGAGCAAGAATTTGGTATTTGGGAGTCCAATGCCAATCTATTAACCTCAAATGCTCCGCCCTATGATCCGGCTTTTGGTACTTATCAGCTTAGGGCACTTCTGTGTTCTATCGAAAAAATTTTGACTTAACAATAACATGCCATTAGCTAAGCCCGAAATAACCGCCATTAACATGATTTGTGCTTTCGGGACATCGGATTCATTAAAAAATTCGAGTAATTTCATTCAAATCATCAATGACCGTAGGGGCAATCCTTTATGGTTGCCCCCAATGGGTATATTATTTTTTGCCAGTTGCCTAAAAAATATTCAATGGTACACATCTTCAGAAGGCGAGCGGGTTTCTCTTTAATTCAAATTAACCGTTAAATATTCAGGAAAATTCTGAACCCGACTTAAGTCATTTTCCAAGATCAGTAACTCGCCTCGTTTTTCTTTTTCTTTAAAATGGGCAAATTTATAGCTCATATACATCATTCGGTTTCTGTCATTGGAAATTAACTCCGCTTGCAGTCGAACTCCGTTTTTTCTTGCCTCATTTCTAATATGATTGATCATAACCGTGCCAACCCCTCTGGACATGACGCGACAAGACATTAACAGCAGCTTAATTGTCCACCGATCATCGTCACATTCTATCAGCGTTATTCCTATTTTGCCGTAGGTACCATATTTGTCATCAAGCTCGGCGATCAATAACAGATGCCTATCAGACTGACGAAACTGATCTAATTCCTCATAAGAGTACGTATAACCTGTCGTATTCAACTGATGAGTACGCACGGTTAATTCTTCTGCACGTTGCAAATCTTCTTCCCTTGCCGGAGAAAGGGTAAAAACCATATTGAGTGTAGAAAGAAATTCTTCTTTTGGACCAACAAAATCTTTTTCTACATTCTGACGTGCTATATCACTGAGATACATTAGCCGCCGTTTTGATGAATCTTGGGTTATAAAACTGGGATTCATTTCTGGCAGATCTAATAAGTTATCCAGATTCTCTGCATCAATACCAAGCACTTGAGGGTGCGAAAAATTGACTTCTTCTCTCTCAAAATCTTGATCGTCAATAAAAGCCAGTGTATCAATGCCTATATTGATAGATTTCGCAATGTGAGCAATGGAAGACGCTTTAGAATTCCAATTGATCTGGGGATACAGAAAATAGTCACGTAACCCAAAATCATCAATTTTTGCCATCGCGTGATTATAATCATTTTTACTGGCAACCGATTGCAAAATACCACGATTATCCAGCGTTTTAATGATATCTGTCACCCCCTCGCGCAAGGATAGTTGGTCATTTTCCAACAACACCCCATTCCATAAGGTATTATCCAAATCCCAAACCAGACATTTGACCTTCCGCTCGTTTTGAACTGAATTTTCAGTTGTCATGCTTTCTCCTTTTGTTTAGCTTTTCTTTTTTCCAACACCAAATTCTGATAACCATACTTGGCTATGATGATTTGTTGCATCTGAGTGCTGCCCTCGATGATTTCCATAATTTTAGCATCTCGCAGATACCTTTGAACCGGGTAGTCACTACTGCAACCATTGGCACCGTGAATTTGCACCGCATCATCAGCTATTTTGCTCACCATCCGAGAGGTAAAATATTTAGCTATCGAAGTTTCCATAATCAGTGACGGTGAGCCCTTATCTTTCAGATAGCCAGCATGATAACAAAGTAATCTTGCCGCTTTAAGGTTAGTAATCATTTCCGCTATCATTTGCTGAATGAGCTGGTGTCCTTTTAGAAACGAGCCAAACTGTTTTCGCTCACTCGTATAACTGAGACAGGCGTTTAAACAAGCCTGCCCTAGCCCCAAACATCCCCAAGCAACGCAATATCTACCATGATCCAACGCGGTACTGGCAACATGAGAAAACCCAAAACCCACTCTACCAAGCAAATTTTCTGCTGGAATGCGGCATTCGTTCATAAACACTTTAGCTATCATCGCCGATCTAAAACCTAACAATCCCTTAAGTGGCTCAGTTGAAAAACCAGTACGCTCTCTCTCCACCAGAAAAGCGGTGGGTTTGCCGTCGCATTGCGCGAAAATCAAAAAAAGATTCGCCACTTGTCCAAAAGAAATCCATTTCTTTTCACCATTTAAAACATACGAATTATTGGAAAGCACCGCCGCTGTTTCTACACTTTTGGCATCACTACCCACATTTGGTTCAGTTAAACCAAACGCACCGATAGTTTCACCGGTTGCCAATTTGGGAAGCCAATTGGTTTTTTGAGAGGCACTCCCCCATTTCATAATCGCCTGGCAAACCATGCCATGAACCGTCAATAAGCTGAGTAATGACGCACTCGCACGCCCAACTTCTTCACATAATAGCCCAAAAGTGATGGCATCCATCCCTTGTCCACCCTGTTCTTTAGGGATTATTGCACCTAAATAGCCAATCTCCGCCAGTTTTTTAATCACCTCATTGGGCATACATTCAGCTTGATCATATTGATCGGCATAAGGGGCAATTTCTTCAGAAACAAAAGCTCTGAAAAGGGCCTGTTCCTGTACTTGTTGAGGGGTTAATTCAATTTCCATTTTTTCTCCAGGAGTCCAAAATTTATTTTGGACTCTATTTATCAGATTTTTCGTTCAATAAAGCCGACAATGGCGTTCAGGGTTCTAAAATTATCATAATCAAGGTCTTCGTTTTCAACCTTGATTGAAAATTCTTTTTCAATAAATAATACCAGTTGCATAGCAAACAGCGAATTGACTAAACCTGATGCAAAGATATCTTCATCATCCGCCACGTTGACATTGATAAATTGAGCCATAAACGATTTCGTTTTTTCCAGAATTTCATTTGGGATCATGCAATTACCTTTTAAGATTGAAGATTGTGCTCTGTGCAGGACGGGGTTTACAACCCCGTCTCTGGCACGTAAGGGGAGAGCAATTACACCCGTTGATAGGTATAAAAGCCTTGACCACTTTTACGACCAAACAAGCCGGCATCAACCATTTTTTTCAATAAAGGAGAACACCGGAATTTGGGATCCTGATAACTCTCATACAAGACTTGTAGCGTCTCGACAACCGTATCAAGTCCGATTAAATCAGCGGTTTCCAGAGGCCCCATGGCATGTCCGTAACATTTTTTGAAGATTTCATCAATGTCTTTCGGATCAGCAAGATTTTCCATGACGAGATTTGCCGCTTCATTCATGAAAAGGTGAGACAACCGGTTTGCCACAAAGCCGGGGGCATCATTCACAATAATGCAGTCTTTACCCATTTGAGCTAAAAACTGTTTTGCGGTTTCAATGGTTTCCTCAGAAGTATGGTAACCGCGAATGGTTTCAACCGTTTTTTTCATCGGCACAGGATTCATAAAGTGCATTCCAATCACTTTGGCGGGCCGTTTAGTGGCAGAGCCAATACGGGTAATGGAAATGGCGGACGTATTGGCCGCAAAGATGCAAGGTTCGGGACAAATCGCATCCATTTGCGCGTAAACATCCTTTTTGATCTCCCACTTTTCAGTGACATTTTCAACCACAAAATCGACCTCTTTGAGCAATTGATAGTCTGTGGTCAAAGTAATTTTCTGCAAAGTGTTTTCCGGAGGCTCGACACTTTTTTTAAGAAAACCTTGAAAACGGATGTTATTCTTAATTTCTTGTTTCGCATGCGCCAAAATATCCTCCGAAATATCAATGAGAATAACTTGATGCTTGGTTTGAGCCAGATTTTGCGCGACACCAACTCCCATCACGCCGGCTCCGATAACGCCAACGGTTTGAATGTTCATAATATTTCCTTTATTTAAAATGCGGGCGTTTTTCGTCCACTGACAAATAAATGCAACGGTGCCGGTTTTCCGGCATTAACAAGACGCTTAGTCAACAGATAGCCCAATATAGCTCCCATACTATGACCATAAATCGCATAAAGTTGGCCATTCAAATCACTAATGACTTGCTGAAAAACATCGTCCGCCATGGCTTCTAAATTGGTCAATAAGGGTTCCCTTATTCTTTTGCCACGGCCCGGTAATTCCAGCGGCTTAATAAGAATATTTTCATCCACATTCGCTTGAAAATCACGGTACGATAAGCTGTGACCACCAGCAAATGGTAAACAATACAAGGTTATTTTTGGGTTATTTGAGGTTTTCATCATGGCTAACTAATTTACCAGATTCAATTTTCAAGATCAATGCCATTAAGTGCAAATAATAATATACCAAGGGCAACTACAAGGGATTGCCCCTACATCAATGCCAACAGGGATTGCCGCCTCAAATTCAGACCTGCGGCACGATATGTACCGGTTAGTTCTTCAAATACCAATACAATGTTTGACCGCTGCGAAATGCTTAAATTAATCATTCACGGCAAACTGAGGAATGGAATAATGACCTCCATAAGCCTTAAAGAGGTGGTTAATTCCATCATAATCTGAGGCGTAAATATCCGCCCGGGTGTCAATATAAGTTAGCACTTCTTTAGTAAAACCACCAGTAGATACCAGCCATAGGTGTATCTCAGGGACTGCTGTACCCTCTTCTTTATGTACCTGAATCAAAACTTGT
>LUTY01000009.1 GCA_001640045.1 Candidatus Thiomargarita nelsonii
TCGTCCGATTGCTAAAACGACGGGACTCGAAATGGGATTTCGCTTAGCTTTACCCAATAAAACGGCTATTCGCCGGCCTGATTTAGGGGTAGTATGCAACAACAATCCCGTATCGCTTGAAGCTAATGATAGAACATATCGGGGTGTTTATGATATGTGCATAGAAGCCTTATCAGATTCCAGTGAGAAGGAGGTAGAACGGGATACGGTCACCAAAAAAGAGGAATATGCCAGCGTCGGTGTCAAAGAATTTTATATTCTACACGACAGTCAAAAAATCGCGTTTTACCGTCTCAATGCACCGGGCGTGTACGTTCCTATCAAACCAGTCGGTCAAGGCATCATTAAATCCAAAGTTTTACCCGGCTTTCAATTTCGGATTGCGGATTTGTATCAAAAACCCTCCCTCAAAGAAATGACAGAAGATAAGGTTTATCAAGGGTTTATATTACCTTTTTATCAAGAGGAGAAAAAAGCACTGGAGAAAAAAGCGCGGGAAAAGGAGAAAAAAGCTGAAGCCAAAATAAAGCGTCTTGAAGCCGAAATGGCGCGTCTTCGGAAGAAATAAATCGTCAGCCGACAACAATCTTGTACCAGAGAGCGGAAATATCCATACCATTTTCTGGTTCCCACGCGCCAGCGTGGGATACGCATTAGTACAACTAATATAGATATAAACGAATTTAATTATTTGTCAATTGTCGTTTTTTTAAGTGACGAGCAATAATTGTCGGAGTCCAATATTTCTTGGACGTCCAAGATAAATCTTGGACTCCACAACTACAAAACAACAGACTAAAACTTATGAAAATGAAACCTTTATATCTTATTATATATATAGGGTTGCTACTGTTTTACGCAAATACCGCAGCCGCATCTTGTAAGACATTGGAATGTACCTACAATCCGCAACCCAGCAATGATGATTTTAGCTTACCCATGCCAGGCGGCTTACAGATGATCTTTAAAAAAGTCATCGTACCCGGTGCGGAATTTTGGGGAAATCCGGAGCGCATAGTCAAAGTTGGCGACGCACAGGGAGAATTGGCTAATGATCCCATGTCTGCCATGTTTGAAGGAGCGCAAACTCTCCCTATTTCTGGCTCTTTTTATGACTGGAACAAACGTCAATGGTACTACTATCTGGGTAAATATGAAGTGAGTCTTGCCCAATTTATCATGGTCATGGGTAACGGCTCACAAGCCAAAGGATTGGAGAAATTTTATGAACTGAGTGGTGATAGCAAATTTAATGCACAATTGAAAAAAGCGTTTTCTAAAAATAACAAACGCAAACAACGTCAATTATTAGCCATGCCCCTCACAGCGGTCAGTTGGTTTGATTATCAAGATTTTATACGTCAATACAATCATTGGTGTTATAGCACACCTAATTGTATGGCAAAATTACCCAAATTGCCAAAGCGTCTCAATGCCAATGCATCAGGCGCGAAAAAATATGAAGATCTACCTGGTTTTTTCCGCCTACCAACTGAGCTAGAATGGGAATACGCAGCACGCGGTGGGCATGATGCCTTAAAGAAAAAAGATAGTGATGGTCGTCCCGTATTTGAACATAGTCTGCCCTTTGAGAGAAATCAGTTTAAGAAATTTGCTTGGGCTAAACCTAAAAGTAAGGGGAAGGCACCAACCATTATAGGACGTTTTAAGCCTACGCGGGGCGGATTTTTTGACTTGTTTGGCAATGTCCAAGAACTCATGGCACAAATGTTCAGGACAGAACTCATTCAAGGCAAGGTGGGTGCGCTGAGTCTCAGGGGAGGCTCATTTACACAGAATGACTATCAAATTCGTGTTTCTATGAGAACGGAGCTAGACATTTATAAAAAGAGTGTACGCACGGGTGAAATGATTGAAACTCGCTCTCATACCACTGGTATTCGCTTGGCGATTGGTTCATTGGTCATTAGAACAAAGCAATTTAAGGAAGATATTGAAAAACAGTACGCTGCCTATAAAGAAGGCACCTATAAACAAACACCCGTTGGAAGATCGAGCGACGATGCCTTGATGAATGCTGGTACAACGCTCCAGTCGGCAATGAATAACTTAAAGATGGATAATCGTCGGCTCAAAAATAAGAGCCAGCAAATGCAGAACTTGCTTGCAGCACGTCAATTGGATATTCAAGCGGCGAAAACTGTCATAAACGAGCTCGAAGACACCATTAATCGTTTGGATCACCAAATGAAATCGGCACTTCAGCAGGCACACAAGAAGATAGAAGAAGGGACACTTGATGTGTGTGATAAGTTGGTCAGCAATGCCGCTTTAATTTCAAAGACGGCGGGTTGGCATTATGCTCGCGCATCACTCAAAAAAGATTTGATTGAAAAAATAAAGAGGATGGATATTCCTGGAAAGGCAAGAAATATCCATATGGCGCGACAAAATTATCAGGAGTTGATGGACGGCTTTCAAAAGCACTTTAGCAATTATGTGCAAACGGTTGAAAAATTAGGGCGTTATTCATACAGATTTATTAAGCCCGCAATCAAGAAGAAGCGTAAGAGCCATGCCAATGATATTATCATGTTGGAATTTCTTAAACTTTTGGAAAAACATGTCACCAGTGCGATGAATGGTGTCGTGGATGCTAATGGTTGGAAAAAGGATATTCAACGTCTTTCTTTAGAAAAAGGGATTTTTATTAACTAGTGCAGGAGAGCGGAAATTTCGAGGCCATAAAGGATTGCCCCTACAATATCGTTTGTTCTTGTAGGGGCAATCCCACGCGCAAGCCCTGTCATGGTATCGGGATTTCCGCTATCCTGCACTAGCGTCCTTATAGGCGACGCAGAGCGTCGCGTAAAGTCATGGGGAGTAAAGATATGACTGATACTTTTGAAATTGAAGAAACTCATAATCTTCAGGAATATGAGGAACAATATATGGGCTCGTTATATCATAGCTCTGCACAAACCCGGATAACAAACTTACTTTCTAATGATGAAAGATTTTCAGTCTTTGTCGAGTTAAGCTTAGATGCGACTCAAATAGACTTAAGCCAATTTGGGCTCAAGGCTAAAGATAAACTCATACCAGATATATGCCTTTATCCAAAGGGGCACTTGAAAAAGAGAGGGCGTGATGTGCGGAAAGTGCCAGACATACCTTTACTGGCAATTGAAGTGATTTCACCCGATCAGGGCAGCGATGAAATTTTAGCCAAGTTTGAAGCTTATTTCACGCTTGGAGTGAAGTCCTGTTGGCTGGTAGAGCCCTCTGTGGAGGTTGTGCATATTTACCCACAACCCTCACAACATAAAACCTTTGATATGAATGACACTGAAATTTTTGATGAAATCATAGACATTCATCTACCCATTCAGAGCATTTTTCAGTGGTAGCTGAGATTATTTAGTAAAGAGGAGAGAATGATGAACAAATTCATTAGAAATATGATGATTCTGCTGGCAGTGACTGTCGTTTTATCTGGATGTGTGGCAACCGGCGAAAAAAAACCGAACGGTGGTGCTGATACCTCTCAGACTCGAACTGAAGGTGCTTTGCTAGGTGTTGTGGTAGGTGGATTGATTGGTGCGCTTAGCGGCGACAATAAGAAAGAACGACTCAAAAGAGCAATGATAGGGGCTACTGTTGGGGGGCTAGCAGGGCTTGCCATAGGAGATTTGATGGCTAAGCGACAACAAGGATATGCCACTAGAGAGGCGGCGATCAAAACAGAAACTCAAATTGTCAGACGCCATACGGAAGAGCTCCACGCGCAAAACCAGAAACTGGCACAAGATATTCGTGACTACGATCAACAAATTCAGAATTTGAACACCGACTATGCTAGATTGCAAGCTCAAAAGGAAATTGTGGCAACACGCCATCAAGAAGCCCAGTCTTTGTTGACACTAGTACGAAATGAATTAACAGAAGCGAACAGACAAGTTCAAAACAAATATCAACAGAATCAAGTCAGTGCTAGTGACTTGAAAAAGTGGGAAACCCAAGTGGCTAACTTGGAAAAAGAGAAAGATGCGTTGCAGAAGAATGTTGATACCTTGTTTTCGATGACTCAAAGTCTATAAGTCCAAGATAAATCTTGGACTCCTACCAATAGGAGGTAAAAATGTCTCTAAAAAAAATGGTGTTTATGGTTTTTATAGCGACTGTGTTAAGTGGCTGTGCCACGACTAATTGTGATCCCACACAGGATGGGTTTATAGGCGGTGTTGGTTGTACATTATCTGGTGGCTACGATAATCGTATTGAAGCTCGGGAAGCAGAGTTAGAACGCTCAAAGCAGAAACAACAACAAGCTGCGATTGAACAACAAGAATTGGATGTTAAACTTCAAAGCTTGATGGTGCAATTTGAAGAAATGTCTGTTGATATAGATAGTTTAGGGACACAACTGGATCAGATGCAGAGTGAGAATGCTTCAGTCATTGACAAAGTGGAGCAGTTAAACCAGAGGAGAAATCAAGTCCTCAATAAACTGGCACGATTAAAGCAGCAGCAAAAAGTCGCTGGAAAAGCTGAGGCTGCCAAATTGGAAAAACAAGCCAAAAAATTGCAACAAGAAGTGGATGATTTGTGGACCATTTATCATTCACTACAATAAGGCGATGTGCCACTTTTCAGCCTCTCGTTCCCACGCTCTGCGTGGGAACGAGGATAACTGAGTAGTTACAAAAAATTTTATGCGCTATTTATTTTTGATAAGCTTATTTCTCAGCAACACAGCCTGCATAGGTGTGAAGTCAGAAGACACAACGCCACCTGCGGAACCCGCGATTGTGGACATCCAATCTGCAAGCATTTATTCCGTTGCGACTCCGCTGGCTCAATTGGGATATTTTAAAGGCGAACTCAAACAAGCCAAGCTAACAGAAGTGGAAATCGCTTTAAAATCATTTCAACGGGATATTCAAGTAGCGGAAACTGGACTTTTAAATGAGATAATTTGGAAAAGACTGAATAATGTTAAGCTCACGCATGCCTTTGCAACGGAATTGAGCGACTTAGAAAATGCCTCTGAAGAGCAACAAGCTTTGTTGAAAGAAGACGAATCCGTTTTTGCCATTGAAAAAATTGACTGTAAAAGTCCCCATGAAGCCTTTGTGTTATTTTACAAAGGACAATTGCAACAAGTCCAAAATGACCAAGCCCAAATCACGGTGACTGAACGTTACGCCTTATGGTATGATCGTCGCCACGAAGGTGTTGTTGAGACGGATTTTTGGTGTATTCCAAGAAAACGTTTTTGTTCATCACCTATTCAATTTTCCGACTGGGGTGGAACATTGAAACACGGTGAGCCAAGTTATTTTAAGAAAACTTGGACTTTAGCCACTCGCTTGGTTGACATACCATCCTTAATCGCCAACGCGACTCAACAGCACTGTCATTTTTCGGACTCAGCCCCAGTTACTCCCCCTGAAATAACAAACACTCACCCCTTACCCAATGATTGGCCTATAACGGCTATTAACAGATTTATAAGCAAAAATCATTACTTGCGTCCTAGCTTTGAACAGGTGAAAACCACATTAAATCAGATAACTGATATAGAAGCACTCAATCATTACCTAAAAAGTCTCGATCCTTATTCAAAATATTTACCAAAAGAACAAAATGACTTTTATAAACAGCGATGGCGCCAGGAACAAGTTGGCTTAGGTGTCAATATATTAGTGAATAACGACCATTTACTGGCTGTTCCTATTTACAATGGCCCCGCTTATCGTGCTGGCTTAAAAAGCCCTCGCTATCTGATGACTTTGAACGATAAAAAAATCGTAGTGACAGATTTTTCAACGTTTAGTTTTCTGACTCAATTCTCATCAGGCGCACGAATACCTTTGCTTGTCTCACAAGAGGATAAAACCAAAAAATATACTGTCACGGTTGCCCCCTTCAAAAATCCCTCAGTTGAATATATCAAAGAGGGCAAACATCACTTGATTCGCATCCATAGATTTTATGATGGAGAGACGGCGCAATTGCTTAAAACCTACCTTCTCAAGACAATAAAACAAGGAAAAGACATCATTATCGACTTGCGTTATTGTCCTGGGGGTAGTTTATTTGAAGCGATTGATGCGGTTTCATTATTTTTGCCCCCAGACTTAGAGATAGGTGCTCTGAAAAATGTATCTCAAACTCAACCACTGATTTCTATGCCTGGACAAATTGTCAAAAATAAAGCCATTTATGTGTGGACCAGCCCATTTACCGCCAGTGCCGCCGAATTTTTCGGACAGGTTCTCCAACATTATAACCAAAATGCGGTGATTGTTGGCACGACGACTAAAGGTAAATGTCTGTCACAACAAGTGTTTGAATTTGAAGAGGGTTCAGCTTTAAAGTTGACTGTATTTGAAATAGGAGACCCTGACAAGTTGCCATGTGAAGGTATTGGCATGACACCAGATGTGGAAATATCTCCTGAAAAAATATTGGATAATAGTCACTTTTTGGTCAAAACCTTATAAAAGGAGTCCAAGATAAATCTTGGACTCCTAAATTGTACTTAACTGAGGAAATTATATATATGCATCCCTTTATCTTGATAATATTCCTGTTTTTTAACAACGTCGCTTGTACGAAAGTTACTAAAACTGAGGAGAAAATAGCAGCATCAGAAGAACAGACTGAAGAAGCGAAGCCGGAAGTGCCCAAAAAAAACGAGCAAGAACCACCTACCAGCTCAAAGGAACTGGCTTGGGCACAGCAGAATTTAGACCTCTTGGGATACGAACCTGGTAATATTGATGGTCAATTGACACCAAAAACCCAAGCTGCACTATCCGCTTTCCAGATTAAATTCAAATTGCCTATCACTGGCAAATTGGATGACTCCACCTATCAAGTACTAGAGCGAGAAGTGGAACGCAAAAAACGCGAATCCCAAAAACAACATCCTGAAACTGTGGACTCTCCGCCCCATAAGCAATCTGTGACGGTTCAACCGAAACCGAAAGAAACGCCAGAGGTGGTGAAGCCTCAAAATAAACATAAACACACAATAAAAACAAGGAAAAAGAACACGCCTCCTGCAAGGGTTTATACTGATATCCAAACACTGGGGGTTCACCTGGTTGCGGCTTCTCTTGCTGAGATAGGATATTTTCAATCTCCCCTCAAACAAGCTAAGCTTAAAATGGTGGAGACGGCTTTAAAATCCTTCCAAAAAGATATTGGGGTGACACCCACAGGTGTTTTGGATGATGTGACATTGAAAAAGTTGCAAAATATCAAACTCAGCAGTGCAAGACAAGCTGAATTGGATGCAGTGTCTTCTCCACCTGCCAAGAAAAAAACTATTGTTCCGGC
>LUTY01000010.1 GCA_001640045.1 Candidatus Thiomargarita nelsonii
CTAATAACAAAAAAAAAATCGATCGCTGCGCGAGGCCAAAAACCCAAAAACCCAAAAGAGCAAAGGGCAAAAGGGCAAAAGAGCAAAGGGCTAACTAAGTCCACGCCACGGACGACACAACCCGAAACCCGTCGTAGTCGTTCCGCCCGTCCGAGTCGTCCCTGTTGCAGTTGGCGGTACGGGCGAACCACGGCCTGAAGAACCACGAGCCGCCACGCAGCACTCGGTAGTTTTCCCCGCCTTCTTCCCAAACCGAGCCATCAATCGGCGCACCTTCATAGTTCTCATGCCATTTATCAGCAACCCATTCCCAAATGTTCCCCACCGTATCATATAAACCAAAAGGATTCCCTTTAAAAGAACCCACCGGAGAAGTTGATTTATTACTCCATTGACTACCACTGTCATAACAATTCGCCCGATTCTTACCAAACTCATTACCCCACCAATAATCGGTTTCCGTTCCCCCTCTGGCGCCATATTCCCATTCAGATTCCGTCGGTAAACGGTATTCTTTACCCGTTTGCTCACTCAACCACTTAACATAAACCACCGCATCATTCCAACTGACACAGACTACAGGATGATTGTCATCTTGGGAAAAATAAGGTTTACGCCAATTATTGTCATCTTTTCCTTTTTCCGCCTCAGTCTTATACCCAGTGGATTCCACAAACTGCCGGAACTCACCCACCGTAACGGGATAACGTCCCATCGCAAAGCTTTTTACTGAGACTTTATGCACGGGCTTTTCCCTATCCCCGCCAGTCCCTTGAACATCACCCATCCGAAACTGCCCTGCCGGCATTATCACCATTTCTGGACCTTTACCGCCATTTTTTAAGCTATCACGGAAAACAGTGCCCGGTTTTTTCTCCGTTTTTTCCAGCAAACTCGATAACCGCTCTATCACATCTTCAATAGCCGGACGTTTCTTAGGATCAGGTTTTAAGCAATCTAATAACAAAAGCTGCAATTCTGGACTATCAGGCAATTCACTCGGATGCGGAAAACGAGGACTTTCGCCACTTAATAAACGATACAAAGTCGCACCAAAAGCAAACACATCACTTGAAGCATCCGGTTCTCCATACCGCATATCACCCAATTGCTCCGGTGGCGCATAGTCCAGCGTCCCAAACACGTTTTGTACTAACAAACTTTTGCCACTGTGCGCCTGAGTTTTAGCCGCTTGTTGTTTCAAAGAAGTCGCTACTCGCGCTAAGCCAAAATCAATGATTTTGACCCTTAAACGATTATTCACCGATTTCAATAACAAATTAGCCGGTTTCAAATCAAAATGACAAACCCCAGCTTGATGAGCGAGGGCTAAGCCTTGCGCTATTTGCTTAGCAACCTCTAAACCGTTGGCTAAATCCAATTTGCCTTTTTTGGATAACCAAGTTTCACCGTCCAACGCACCTTCAATATATTCTGTGACAAAATAAGGCTTTTCTTGGCGAATCGCATCAGCGTAATCCCAATGCAAAGGTTTCGGCACATAATCACCGGCAATTTCGCGCATAATCCGGGCTTCTTTGAAAACTTCATGGCGAGCCCCTTTGTGCCCTTCCCAAAAGCATTTAACCACTACTTGTCGATTATCCTCATCGAGATCACGGCACAGAAACACGCACCCCATACCACCGACGCCCAAGAGTTTTTCCATGGGATAACGATTCACATTATGCAAAGCATAGCTTGGCTCAAGATTTATCGCGGATTGTAAATCGGCTAAAGCTTCTGGATAAGCCTGCCGCCGTAGCCGCACTTGAAATAAATTAAATGAAGCTAAAGCTTTTTCAGGCGGATTTTGGGCACAATCGCGTGCTTCTAAAAATAATTGTTCTGCCTCAGCGACTGAGCCCGTTGAAGAAACGACGGTGCCAGCCAGATTCATTAATTCATAATTATGAACGGGCAAGCGTTTTAATGTCGCCAAGGCTTGTTCAATTTTAGCCGCACTTTCGGGGGAATGATGCGTGAATTCATCACGCGCTTTGACGTGTTCGGATAATTCATACTTATATTTAAAAGCCCTAAATTCCTGTAACAGCGTTTTGAGCGTTTGATCAATATCGCCTAATGTACTCACCGCATCAAGGACTTGATCCACTTTGGCATCCAATAAATGGCGCCAATTGTCAAAACGCTGAGAAAATTCAATGAATTGTTGATGGCTGTCTTGCCAAGCGACAACGGCAGCTTGTAAGCGTTGCGGGACCGTGTCAATTGCATTTTGCAAGCGTTTCAAAGCCGGCGTGAGCTGCTCCACTTTGGCGAAATTGCCGGCTTGAATGGCGGCAATGGCACTGGCATTTTGCTGCTCTAATTGCTGTTGCAGGCGCGTGAGTAGTTGTTCTTGGGTGGTTTGGATCGCATCCACTTTGACCAGTAAACATTCTCGTTGTAAGGTTTCCAAAGTGGTTTTAGCGCGAGCATCATTGTGGAGTAAATGACGGAAAAAAAACAGAGTCGCTTTGCCTAATAATTCTTCGTAGCTGAAAAAAGCGACTAATGTGTCATCTAATTCAGTGACTTCCCGCAATTGGGCTAATATGAGATCGGTAATGGCTAAAGTACCGCTGTCGTTGAGAAAAGCGGCTAATTCGGATTCGGTAAAATGACGGTTTTCTCCTTTGAATATCGGCGGCAAATCAACTAATTTTTTTAGATTGTCAATCAATTGTTTTCGCAATTCAGGCGCCTGAGACTGTGGGCAAAATTCTTCAGCGTCTCACCCTGACGGGACATGTCCCCGAAGCCTTGCGGATAGCGCATTTGATAGGTTCTGCTGTGATGACGGGGGAGAGTGGGAAAAGAGCCTAAAAAACTGAGGACTAAAACAAATGGATGAATCTCAATGGAGCAAACATAATTTGATCAATACCTTTCAAACTATACTGCTCATCCTAGCACTGACCGTAACGCTTGCCATATTAGGATGGCTCATTGGAGGGGGAATAATAGCCTTTTATGCCATTGTGCTGGTAATCGCCCTCTACTTTTTCAATCCCATGCTTTCCCCTCACTTGATTCTGAAGATGTACCATACCCAATTCATCTCGCCTTCTCAAGCCCCCAATCTTTATGCTGTCTTACAGAGACTCACCAAACGCGCAAATCTGCCAACTGTCCCAAAACTCTTTTATCTGCCCAGTGATGTGATGAATGCCTTTGCGGTTGGGACACCTTCCAATGCGGCGATTGCCATTTCCGATGGACTGTTGCGTCGTCTCTCACAGCGAGAAATCGCGGCGGTGTTAGCGCACGAAGTCAGTCATATTGCTAATGAGGATACGCGAATCATGGGATTTGCCGATCTCGCCAGCCGTCTGACTAATTTCCTCTCTCTCTTTGGACAATTTTTGTTGATTCTAAATTTGCTACTGTTGTTGTTTGATGTTGAGTTCATTAGTTGGACAGCCATTTTTATTTTGATATTGGCACCGATTGTCACTGACTTGCTACAACTGGCACTGTCACGCACCCGCGAATATGATGCCGATCTGGGTGCAGCGCAATTGTTGGACGATCCAGAAGCCTTAGCTTCGGCACTGCTCAAAATGGAACGTTATCAGCGTCGTATTATGGGACAAATTCTGATGCCTGGACATTATTCACCAGAGCCATCTTTACTGCGAACTCATCCCCCGATTAAAGATCGAGTTGAGCGATTACTCTCATTAAGGGAAGGCTATCGCCCAACAAATAAATTGGTATGGGAGACATTGCCAAGACAACTTGATGCGCCGTTGTCCTTGTTTATAGCCTGTGCGCCGTTGAGACCACGTTGGCATGTGAATGGGATATGGTTTTAAATTTTAAAGTAACCCCATTTTTTGATAAACAAAATCAAGTTCATTTGGTAATCGGCAAGTCCTAAAAATTTCATATTCAATTAATTAAAACATATTGATATATATAATTTTTTATATAATTTTAAATTAACGATAGAGGCTTCTAACTGTCCTTGCCAATCTTCTGTCACTTGATATTTGACTAACCAACGCGAGCTAGAGTTTTCCGGTAATATTTTACCAAGACGACGTTTTGGTGAAACCCACCGACATTCTTCAGCATCCAGATAAATGACATTAGGTGTGTTAGCCGCTTCAAAAGTTAGGAGCAATTTGTTTCTAGCTTCAGACCAACTGTTTAATAATTTGGGGGGTAGAAATAAGTTACGCTGCGCTGTTCCTTTCGACTTGGTTTGCATCACTTCACCAATCCATTGAATATCAGAATAATCGGATTTAATTTGATTGAACCATGCACGGTCACCAAAAACTAAACCTACCTACGGGATTTGAAACTTCAGGTAAATCAGTCAAAATAACCGCAATACCACCCCATTGTTGTAGCCATTTTCGATTTGAAGTGCTGTTATACGGCAATCTCTCACGATTATCAAGCCAATAACCGGTTGCTTGCCACAACTCGGCAATTGTTTTTAAAATAATAGACTTCCCAGAACCATTAGGGCCTGAAAAGAGAACTTGGCTAATAATTTTATCGCTCCAATCGTCATAAAAATCAAATTTCTGATTTTTTATGGGGCCAACATGATTTAGGTAAATGGCTTGTATCTTCATCGCAGCACCCTTTTCAGTTATCAGTTACAAATCATTAGACCATTTTGACATCCTGCATTTTGGTATTTTGGAGTCCAAGATTTATCTTGGACGAGCCGACGTCCAAGATAAATCTTGGACTCCGCGTAATGCTCGACAATTTTCTCAGTTTTGTTTGTACAATAGATTAGTGAAACAAACGGATTGGCTGTTGATGAATGAATCCGTTCATTTCGCGTTAAACTCAGCCCCCTATGTCGCCATAGAGGACTGGTCTTCAGCACCGTGCATGAGAATTTACTTCGTTACTTCGTTTCTCCTCACACGGCTCCTCTAGTAGAAATGACATCCTGATTTCCAGAGAACTTGTATTATTATTATGTGCCCTCATCAACAGACAAACCCCGAAGGTATTCTGGGCATTCAGAATAAAATGTTTGTCTCGATGGTTTGTACTTTTTAAGGTTTAGAACCTCACTACTCTAGCCTCTAGGACACCGGCGCGTTCTATTAGTTGTTATGTCTTGATTTTGGTTTTTATCATATCCACTCAACCTTCTTGACAGCGGTAACCTTAAATTTCTAAACATCGCATTGACCTAGTGAGTCAGTTAGCATATCCCTGGCATTACACCAAGGCATTAGCTTTTTTACTCAAACGAAGTAACGAAGTAATCCTACCCAATGGCGGCGATATTTGCTGGCTTTTATTATTATTATTCAAACCTCTGCCTGGAAAGGCAGTGCCATGACCATTGTTTTTCCTCGTTCCCATAGAGTGTCTATGTCCTGTATAGGTGAGGTACGTACCCCGGGATAGCTTATAGTTATTGTTCTTATTATGGCGGTTGGACTGAAACGGATTAAAACCCCAGCCCCTCTATCCAATGTGTCCAAGTACATTACGAGGCTTATACCTTTTCTGATACGTCACCATATAGGTGGTGCGATCCTTACTCCTTGTATGGCTTTTGATCCTTGCACTGACTAGGTAGTAGCCTTCTACCCAGCCGGGTCATGCTCCATCGACCCAACCGACACGCTCGGTGGGTTTTACGATAGACAGTCGTCCCCACACCAATCTATGAGTTTTATAGCCCTAAAAAAAAGGACATATATTGATATTTAGAAAATATTAACATAAGTGACTGTAAACTTTATGTTTATATTTATTTCTTCTCTAACGAGTCGCACCAATCCGTTGTACTCATTATTAATTAACATTCTCGGCTCGGCTGGCAGAACTGATAGTAATATGATATCCATAATCTACCAGTATATCCGTTGAGATGTCAGCCGCTAATTTTCCCATCGTTATTTCTCTATCCTCATCTTCTGGCATGACACATTACCCAAAGAATTAACAGGATAGACACCACTTTCGATAATATCCACCAAATCAATTTCAGGATATTGTTGCTTTAAGTGGTCAAAAAGTTGATGGCTCAATTCCTTCTGTTTAAGATTAATCATTTGTTCGCCTTTTTTGAGCGCTTGATTGATGCGCCCATATCGGCTGGCATCACTGCCAGCCAAGTGACGTGCTAATTCTTTGACTGAGAATAGACGATCATTATAGCCGGCTCTCCAAAGCCTTTCAGTTGTCGCTAACATAATTTTGCCTTTTTATCAAACACATCTATAGTCCCCACTGTCATTAACTCACACCGAAGGCAAAGATTTAGTTGAAACATCAGCTTAGCAAGCTTGATTCCTTTGCCCTTTTGGTGGGATAAGGTGGCTAAGCAGGTGAGCCCCCATTTCGTGGATCGTACAGAACAGTGCCATATGTCGGTGCAAGCTTTTTTGCACATCAGCACATCGAGGAAACTTGAGACACAGAGAACACATTCGTAAAGCCCAACAGTTCCGACATTTGGCGTTGAGCAGTCGCTCAAATTTGAGCTGATTGAGCCGATAGAAATCGATACCATCGTCTATTGATCCAATTTTTATTTTACCATCCGCCTTTTCGCATAAGCGCAGATTTCCATCGGTATCTACGAACAGTCTTTTGGTGAGTGGCGCACAACCTCCCGTGAACGGATAACGAAGACTCACTGTCGTCATGGGACGGAAATGAAGGCGAGACAGCGGTGAATCCCATAAAACGCCCCAGAAGTTTTTTTGATACTGTTTGCTTTTCAGGCAAGACAGATATTCATTTTCTATTTTATCTAATACTGGTATGGCGTTTGATTCCAGATGCTTCGTAAATTGACTACGCAACTCAGCATCAGCAAAACGCAGCGAGATGCGCCGCAGTGACACTGGTAGTTTTTGATTGAAGAAGGTTTCTCCGAGGTACCACGCTTTGATCGTTGGCAGTTCTGTTACATTAAAATAATTGATAATCACATCAATCTGACGATTGAATGTGATGGGATTTTCCTGCTTGAATACACTGAGATTCTGCATGATGCGTTCATACGATCCGCGCCCTTTTTCTGTATGGCGAAATCTATCGTGAAGATTCGCTGGACCGTTAAGCGTAACAGTAACCAGAACTTCGGGGTTA
>LUTY01000112.1 GCA_001640045.1 Candidatus Thiomargarita nelsonii
AGAAGCACGTCGCTCATCCTATCTCAAACTAAATCCAGCTGCTAAGGTGCCGACGCTGGTTGATGGCGATTTGGTACTCTCAGAATCAGCAGCCATTTGTACCTATCTTGCCGATAAATATCCTGATGCCGGTTTAGTGCCAAAACCGAGAACGGTGGAACGAGCACTTTATGACAAATGGTGCTTTTTTGTGATGAGCGAGCTTGAGCAACCATTATGGACAATCTTTAAGCATCAATTTATTTTGCCTAAAAAATGGCGTGTTTCCGATATTATTGATACAGCTTTATGGGAATTTTCAGAAGCTGTCAAAGTACTCAATATTGGGCTTGGTGATAATGAATTTATAGTTGGTGGGCATTTTAGCGTGGCTGATATTCTTGTGGCACAGACGCTGAATTTTGCAACAACGATTAATGTGTCTATCGAACCTGAACCGCTTAAAGTTTATGCTAAACGTATGTTGTCGCGTTCGGCACTCGCACGCGCTATAGAACGTGAAGGGCAGAGTCAAAAATAGACATTATTGGAAATCCTATTGAATAAATAATGAGAACAGCGAATTAGGAAATAAACGAATCACCGTTTTTTGATTAACTGTCTTAAAAGGTTTATTCGTTTAGAGCGATATACCAAGGGCAACCACAAGGGGGGCAACCACAAGGGATTGCCCCTACAATACAACATTCGCATGTAGGGGCAATCCAGCCCCGGTGTGAAATTATTTATCTGAAAAACTATAGAGTGCATCCAGATGCTAGCCAACAATATAACGCCACACATGCAAGCGGAAGAATACGCAGAAAAAACGCTATTTACATAAAAATAATGTGGATACTATCGCACCCTACATGATGGTTACAATTAAAATTGAAATGAAGGCAAATACTATGACAAACGTTTTTGATATTGCAACATATATCCTATCCAAACAAGGGCCAATGCCAGCTATGAAATTACACAAACTGGTCTATTATTGCCAAGCCTGGTCACTGGTTTGGGATGAAGAACCCTTGTTTAATGAACCTATTAAAGCATGGGCTAATGGCCCCGTTGTTCCTGAACTTTATGAAGTTCATAAAGGCAAATTTAAAGTCGAAGCGGCTGATTTCCCGGGCAATACCAAGGCGTTAAACGAGACGCAAAAGGAAACGGTGGAAGCGGTACTCGCCTATTATGGCGAGAAAAAGTCTCAATGGTTAAGTGATTTAACCCACATGGAGAAACCTTGGCGGAGAGCACGTATTGGGCTTCCTGACAATGAGAGAGGTGATAGAGAGATCAGTCATGCCACTCTGGCAGAATACTATGAAAGTCTTGGCCCGGAGTACGCTAATCATGGCTAAGCGGAAATCTAAAAAAGTATGGGAAGCAAAAAATCGTCCGCCATCGAATAAGATTCCCCGACAAGGTGAACCACTGAGTGGAGACCAAGAAAAACCAGCCTGGCGATTTTACCAATTAGATTGGGATGGTCCTTGGGGATGGCGCAATGTCGATGCAAAAAAATGGCAAGATATTCTCCAGAAATTAGGCCATTTTGAAACGAGGAAATGGGCTGACATTAAAAGTGATGGAAATAATCACGCAGTTGAGATTCAAAACAGCCCAAACCCAGAAGTGCCAAAGCGTCTCCTCGAAATTCATCTGGATGATATTGATGAACTGTTTTCTCTACGTCTTTCAGGTAAAGAGCGCGTTTGGGGAATTTTAGAAGCCCACATCCTCAAAATTCTCTGGTGGGATCCTAATCATGAAGTTTGGCCGTCAACTAAAAAACATACTTAAACCTCGTGCAAGGTGCGCCTTGCACTCCAAATTCATGCAGGCATAATTAATGACTCCAGAAAAACTTCAGCAAATCATCACCAAAGGTGAAACCTTACAGACAGAATTTAAATCGGCTAGAGTGCATCCAGATGCGCTAGCCGCGGCCCTCGTATCCTTTCTGAACACCGCAGGGGGAGTATTACTGTTGGGCGTGGAGGACGACAGAACAATCACCGGAATAGATGATATAGATGCTGCCTATCAGCGAGTGGAAAAAATTTTAGCCAACAATATAACGCCACAAGCAACAGCCCACATGGAAACGGTGGAATACGCAGAAAAAACCCTATTAAAAATAACGATCCCCAAAGGGCTAGATCGTCCCTATCACACCCAACGCGGACAATGCTTTGTTCGAGTCAATGCTGGTAAACGATTAGCATCACGGGAAGAAATACGACGAATGTATTTAGCTATTCGCGCATTCTACTACGACGAATCGACGTTACTCGACACAAAATTGTCTGACATAGACATCCAAGCTTTTGACGACTTTTTAAACTTAGCCTATGGCTACCCCAAGGATGAAACCCGTACTACGGCAGAACGGAGCCGCTTGCTAAACAACTTAAAAGCAATGCACGGCGAAGCATTAACCGTGGCGGGACTACTCTTCTTTGGCGAGCGTCCCCAAGATCACCTGCCAACCGCACGCATGGACTTTGCACGCTTTGCTGGCAGCACGGCGGGGGAAATGATTTTAGATCATAAAACACTTAATGGTCAATTATCCCAACAACTTTTCGGCATGGAAGACTTATTACGTCTGCATCTTTCAAACAAGGGAAACATCCGCGAATTTGAACCCGAAACTCGCTACGAAATGCCCTTAGAAATGTTACGCGAAGTCTTGGTCAATGCCTTAGTTCACCGTGACTATTCACTATCGGCACCTATCCGAATATTGATGTTTGATGATCGACTAGAAGTGCATAGTCCGGGCTGCCTACCCAACAGCGTGACGGTAGAAAACATCCGGGCAGGTATTCACGTAGAACGAAATCCTATTATTTTGTCCCTCATGGCTAAACTTGGACTAATGACCCGTTTGGGCACAGGCATTTTACGGATATTACGCCTGGCATCAGAAGCCAAATTACCACCACCAGACTTAGTTGAAACCGAAACTGAATTTGTGGTGACATTGTACCGATCTCCACAATAATAGGCATCAAATAGGATTTAGTGGTTTCGGGAAATCCGCTTCGCTCCATTCCCGAAACAACAATTCAAAATTTTTCCTCGTTCCCACGCGGAGCGTGGGAATGCCTGCCAGGACGCTCCGCGTCCTGCAATAAAAAAAAATGAATTGCTATGCACATTGAAAATCTTGACCAATGGAAACATTCTCACCATTATAATACAGATACAAGGCAAGGAGAGCGAAATACCCTGCGCGTCATTCTATTAACCGTCGTTATGATGATCATAGAAATCACCGCCGGACTAGCATACGGCTCAATGGCGCTACTGGCAGATGGCTGGCACATGGGCACACATGCCGCCGCACTGGGTATCACAGCATTTGCTTATAGCTATGCCCGTCGTCATGCCAATGACCCACGTTACAGTTTTGGTACCGGAAAAGTTGGCGTTTTGGGCGGCTTTACCAGTGCCGTCGTACTAGCCCTTGTTGCATTACTGATGCTGGTAGAATCGATCCAACGATTGCTTTCACCAGAAGTGATCCACTTTAATCAAGCTATCGCTGTTGCTGTACTCGGCTTAATCATCAACCTCCTCAGTGCCTTTCTATTACAAGGACATGATCATTCGCATCATCACGACCATAACCTGAAAGCAGCCTATTTGCATGTACTGGCAGATGCCATGACATCAGTATTAGCGATTATTGCATTGCTCACGGGTAAAGCATTGGGATGGATATGGATGGATCCCATGATGGGCATTGTGGGAGCGATAATTATTTCACGATGGGCTTATGGACTGTTACGCGATACCAGCAAAATACTGCTTGATAGCGGCGTGAATCAAAAAACGGTTTCAGACATTCGTTCACTGATTGAATCAGACTCAGATAATAAGATTTCAGATATACACCTTTGGCAAATCGGTTCCCATCAATTAGCTGCCATTATTTCAATTGTTACCCATTCTCCAAAGCCACCCGATCATTACAAAAAACTATTGACTGACTTTGAAGAATTGGCGCATATCACTGTAGAAGTCAATCAACCACATTAAAAATGAATTTATATCAACAAGCCGAGTACTGGCTCAGTGCCCATAAAATAGACCAATTACCTGAAGATGAAGGCATTGAAGTTGCCTTTGCCGGGCGATCCAACGCTGGAAAATCCAGTGCTATCAATGTGATAACCGGGCAGCGTTCATTAGCCCGTACCAGTAAAACGCCGGGGCGCACTCAACAAATTATTTTTTTTAAATTAGATGAAAGCCGCCGCTTAGTGGACTTACCCGGATATGGCTTTGCCAAAGTCCCATTAGCCATCAAACAACACTGGCAAAAAACCTTAGAACGCTATTTACAGACGCGCCGCAGTTTACGTGGACTAATCTTAATGATGGACGTGCGCCACCCGCTCACCGAATTTGACCAAGAAATGCTTAACTGGTGCAAGCTTTCCAATATGCCAGTGCATATACTGCTCACCAAAGCGGACAAACTCAGTCATGGCAAAGGCAGTGCGGCGTTACAACAAGTGCGTAGCCATTTATCGGGAGAGATGAGTGTGCAACTTTTTTCCGCCTTAAAGCGCGTTGGCATTGAAGAGGCGCGGAAACGCTTAAATGAGTGGTTTCAAATTTAACACTTGTTCCTTAGGCAACTCCCAAATAATAATATACCAAGGGCAACCACAAGGGATTGCCCCTACAATTCACGAGGCATGTAGGGGCAATCCCTTGTGGTTGCCCCATCCGGTGGTATATTAAATTTTTTACTCGTTCCCACGCTCTGCGTGGGAATGCCTGCCAGGACGCTCCGCGTCCTGCCAAAAAATAGAGTAAAATCCACCCGGTTAAAATTGGTATATGGATTGATGGTGCGTAGGACGCACCCGACGCTTGGCAAAAACCAAGATTACCATTCCAAAATCTCTTGAGCCATCCCAATCCCATGATCTACACAAAAATCACGCGCCTTATCAACAAAGCCACCCCATGAAAAATAGGCGGGCAAAACCATAGCCTCGGGAAAATGACTTTGATAAACCTCCACTTTCTCTTGAAAATCCTCAACCAGAGTCAACCCGATTGGAGTTTGAGTTTTTTTGACTTCAACTAAAACCACTCGTCCACAAGCCGATTCTGCCACGATATCAATTTCCATCGCTTTGCCATCTTCACGCTGAATGAGTACTCGTTCTTTCACTTTTTGAAGGTTCAATGGGCTTGTATCAAGCACGTTTTGGAAAAACTTGGATAAGGCAAAACGTTTGCGACTCCTAAAAGCGACTGCTAAAATATGTTCTGCAAATTTGCCCGCATAATGATTCAATTTTCCCTGTCATTGGCGGTTTTTGTGGGTTAATTTTGCTATTTCCTCGGCAAATTCTTTTTTAAAATTGGGAGCCACCGTTTTGATTTCTTCTTCAAAGCGATTACGTAACACTAAATTGAGCGTGCCATCCTGTAATCCTCTAAATTGAATATCAGAAATTCCCTGCTGAATTAAATCCGCTTCTTTGAGAATGACTAGTTGCTGGTAAATCTCATTAGTCTCTAAGTCCAGATGTAACTCGTCTTTCAATTTTTGAGGCGTGAAATAGCGATCATTGTGTTTGCTCAAGTACAATAAAATCTGTTTGGCATTGAGATTGTTCACTCTAGCAACTGTGAGTTCAATATAGGTCGCCCAATTTTGACACATTTCTGCCGTTTCAACGGAAATTTCATAATTGACAGTATTAATCACCCCTTCGGAGCTGGTTAAATCTTTCTCCTCATACTCGCTGAGTATGACGCAAGAAATAAAAAAAGGATCCGCCATACATAATTCATTAATTTGCAAAGCGGTATCATTGGTAATGGGTTCCTCATAAAACTGAGCATATTGATAGACGGCTTGTAAACCTTCATCCTTAGTCAAATAGGGAGAAAAGCGGATGTGCTTCAAGCGCCCTGCTTCAAAATATTTGCTCATGATCTTGAGCAGCCAATTAGCATAAGAACCGGTCACTAGCATCGGAGCGAGTTTTGACTCCGAAAGAGAGTGATAACTGCCAGCTAGAGTGTCATCCGGTTTACCCTCGCAATTTTCATTTCGATAAATATAGTAAGTGATATATTGAAATTCGTCTAAAATCACCAAAAATCTTTGATCATAAAGATCAGCAAAACGATGTGGTGCCGAGCAAGCCAAATCCCACATTAAATCATGGCTACCTCCGACTTCTTTGTTTTGAATTAGAAACTCAACATCATCAATTAAAGGGGTAATGGCTTCACTGACACCAAATTCTCTGATTTGTTCTAAAGACAGTGGATGTTTGATTAACTTCGGTGTTCGAGTGAGAAAAGCAATATACTGCGAGGCGAAAATACGGTAATATTTAATCGCCAAATTGGGATACCACATTTTATTTTCCCCAAACTCAAAATAAAATGGGATCACCGCTCCATTCTCACTCCATAACTGATTAAAAATCCGTTGCACAAAGGCGGTTTTGCCGCTCTTGCGTCGGGCAATGATGACTCTGGATTTGGAGAGTCTTTTTGGAATATTGGCTAGCCATTTGTTGAAAGAGTTAAACTCCTTTTCTCGCCCAACGAATAAAGCGGGTTCGCCAATTTTTTCGGTTAAGGGATATTGCATATTTTGGTTCATAAAGGTGGATAGTAAAGATGAAATACGCGATCGCTCCGATGAAATTAATCTCTCTTGGCATATCAGCGTAAATATAGGCATCTAAACTCAATTTCCAGTTCTCACCCAAGCGGCGACTCAATGCCATATCGTGCCGGCAAACCTGACAGGTTGTTCTCGTTCCCACGCTCAGCGCTCATCGTTATACACAAGTCCATTGACGATATTTTGTAGGGTGCGTCCTACGCACCTTTTTCGCGTCAGGGTGCGTAGGACGCACCCTACAAATATAATTTTATTTCAAGTGCTTAAATACTTATGTATAAGAGAGTGCGCTCAGCGTGGGAATGCCTGCCCCGACGCTCCGCGTCGAGTGGTACTTGGGAGCAAGAAAAACTTGATTGTTATCAGTTATCACTTGTATCGTTTGATTG
>LUTY01000021.1 GCA_001640045.1 Candidatus Thiomargarita nelsonii
TATTTATAAGCCTGAATTCGCACCAACGAAGGCGATTTTAGAGGCGTATAAAAAAAATCAAGGCGATTGGTCAATTTATGAACAACAATTTTTAGCCTTAATGCAACAACGCAAAATTGAGCAAAAATTTAAATCTGACAGATTTCATCAGGCTTGTTTATTATGTAGTGAAGATACGCCAAAGCATTGCCATAGGCGTTTGGTGGCAGAATATTTGAGGGATAAATGGGAGGGGGTTGAGATTAGACATATTTTGTGACTGTTCTCGTTCCCACGCTCCGCGTGGGAATGCAGGCATCGACGCTCCGCGTCGAATTTTTGGATGGAAACAATTTTTTTGCTTTTTATTTATTTAAAACCATCAAGAAAAAATTTAAGTATTCCTACTATTTGACTACCATTACCGAAATGGTATAAATAACTATCTATAGTCGCTATGTTATCCTTTAGTGATAAAAACTGCCATAATGCTCCATCAGTAACTACACCATATCCAATTTCTATACTTTCTTTTTGGGGAATAGCTTGCCAACCATTAGGGCTAGGGCCGTCCAACCACAAGAAACCATCATCTATCAAATGTTCAAAATTGTCCTTACTCATCGGTTCGGGTGGCCCACATTCATACCATACCCAGTCATCCGAACTATTTGTTGATAGCTTAGATAGGAGTTTCGGCAAGCTAAATAGTTCTTCTTTGCTCAAATTACAGCTTATTAGACAAGATAGATTTACGCTCATAATTCTACTATTTGTGGGTAACTCTGACACATAACGTCGTTCTTAACGAGCGCGCAAACAACCAAAGCTGTTCGGAGCACCCAATACTGTACTTATACTGAAATTCAAGCGACAGGATGGCGCGTCTTCGTTGAAGACTTTGTTATGCTTGGCCACACTTAGATAATTGCCTAATGAGATATAACTTTCCTTCTTTGTTTTCAAAATAAAGCTTGCCTTCTTTGTAGCGGACATTAAGCGTTGTGCTAAATATATGTGTTTGCATCACGTTGCTGGGAACTGGCCAGCCTTGAAAGAATAGCTTGCGATCACCATCGATTACAGTAATACATTCCTGATACCAAGATACTCTTTCAGTTTCGCTTTCTCCGATTTCAACTTAGTAATCTGATTTGAACGGAGGTATTACTACTATATGCCCACTGGACTCATTCTTAATATTTGCATTGAAGGTTGCTGGACAGCCAGCCAAAGCGCCTGTCATTAACAATATTAGTATAAGCTTATTCATATCCACCTTGAGCATAACGCTTTGTTAAATTGCACCCAAACCTACACTTCGTTTTGTGCGAAAATGAGCGCAGCGAATGCACAAAATGGAGTGTGTGCGACTGGCATGCCAGTCGTCTAGGTGGTGAAAGTCCATCCACAGCCCTGGAAGGAGGGAATAAGTAGCCGAATGCAAGGGTGCCGAAAGAAACCTATAATTACTGCCCAACAGGGAATACAGGTGATTATAGGCCAATGACGGATCTGAAAGAAGCGCTAGGCGAAGATGCTATCTAAACGCAAGTGAACCTTTGTGAGGCCGTTAGCAGGATGAGGTGGCTCGGATCACCAAAGTCCAATATCCTTCACGTAAACGCGAAGCGGTATAGAAGGTAGATGAGTATCGGACATAGACGGCTGGCTTACCCAGTGAGGATCCGCTGGTCTCGGGTCGGTGTAACTACGACACCTTAAGCCCTAAGCAACACAGTAATGTGTATGTGATGAGACAGGGGATTTCAGATGAAGCGATATGAGACATAAAACGAGTGGCCGATGAGGATGCGGTGACGTATCTGAGGATAAAACCATTCGACAGCGACAGGATGTTAGAGTCAAAGAGCGGAACACATTAACGATGCGTCCCATGTTACAAACTAAAGATCCGAGGCCTGCCGAACGGATTTAGAGAAAAAAAAACTCACAACGTAATGTGAGAAATTGCTAAAGCGGCCACAGACATATCTTTGCGAAGAGAAAGTTAAACGTGGAAACAAGTCTACTCCAACAAGAAGAAAGACTCTTCGATCGACTCGTCAGTCTGTTTATGCTGACGCTCGGATGGGCCGATGTTGCGAAGAACAAAGGTGCCCCAGGCATCGATGGCATAACGATAGACGCCTTCCAAGAAAATAGTGATCGTGAGCTAAGGCAGCTAGCAGAGGAACTCGCAAACTGGTCTTATAAACCAAAACCCGTAAAACGCGTGGAAATCGACAAACCGGACGGTGGTGTACGATTACTGGGAATCCCCTGTGTCCGTGACCGCGTGGTGCAAGCCACGTTAAAACGGATATTGGAACCCATCGTAACACCCCTATTCTCAGATCACCGTTTTGGATTTATCCCAAAGCGCAATCAAGGACACGCCGTGAGAGAAGCTCAACGGATTGTACAAACCGGTAAAGAATGGGTCGTGGATATCGATCTTTCAAAATTCTTCGACCGAATCCACCACGACCGACTGATTGATAGGCTTGGCAAAATCATAAAAGACAAAGCCAAGTGGCGAAATCAAAGGATGTCAAGTTTTTCGGACTGACGATCGTAAAAGGTCACATTGCCATATCCTTAAAGTCCATGGCTAAGGCAATGAAGAAAGTCAAAGAACTTACCCCGAGAGGAACCCATATGAAATTGGAAGCAACAATGACAATGATCAACCGCTGGTACAGAGGTTGGTCCAGTTATTACAGCTTAACCCAATTTCCCGCTCAATTCTTCGAGATTGAAGCGCATATTCGGCGCCGACTACGTTCGAGAATTATTGATCAGCAGAAAAGTCGTCGGAATTTATTTAATAAACTCATGAAGAGAGGCGTGAGTCGCCGAATGGCTGCGAATGCCGTTTTCACAAATAATAAACGCTGGGCTCTTTCACGCTGCAATGCAGTAGAACGTGCCTATCCAAACGCGTTCTTTATTAATGAATTAAAGCCGTTTATTCGCTCGACAGAAAAGCAAACTCACTGGTTTAGTCTTCGTCGTTGGTCATGTTTAGTGTGAGGAGCCGTGTACGTGACCCGTACGCACGGTTCTGTGGGCAGACGGGGCTTAACGCCCCTCTGACCCGATAACGAAGTGAAGGTTGCGAGTCCGGTTGAGCACCTTGTTAGGCCTATGCGAGCTTGTTGTTTTTGTGTAAATTACAAATTCTATCATGTATTTTTATTACAGGCTCATGGGAAAAATCTTGACCAATTGCTTTTATAAGTTTGACTACACTATATTTTTCCGATTTTTGCTCGTATTCTTTTGACCAGTCAAGATAGGCATTTGTTTCACAGTCAAGAGGGCTTTTAATCCTGATTGTTCTTATCCGCATTCTATATGGTTTTGGTGTAATTCTTGCTCGATAGCAGTTTTGCTTCTTTGACATCTGAATATAAATCCAATCTACAAAAAGTTTACGCATCAAAGACGTATAGTTTTTTTCAGATGGATTTATGTATTTCTTTCCAATTACTCGTACACCCTTTGTTGTTTCGTAAATTCTAAAATCACTGCCCAACAATGGATAGCGCTTGATTCTTTCTTGAAATTTGAAGACTATCCGTTCCTTTTTTGACATTTTTCCTAGAGATTTAAATACGTCAAAAATATCTACAGGATAGTCATCCAAATCTAATATCGTATACTGATTCGTATTTAAAATTTTGGCGCCATATCGACAAATCGATATTATATTTGATTCATCAATGATATCTGATACGTGTTCCTTAATTGCAACTTCATATTCTTCTTTACGGCTACGATCTGCAATTCGTTGCTCAATCATTTTCGCTCGGTTTCTAGCTTCTTCAATTGCAGCGTTCTTAGATTCATTCGATCCAGAAAGAAGCTTTATCTCTTGAGTTTTTCCAGCAATTGATATCTGAAATGATTCTTTTACCCAAAATTTAAAATACTTCATATATTTTCCTTTGGCCTAACGCCTGGTTAATTTGAATATTTTACGGCAAGATGCACTCCAAAACCCGCGACAAACCAAGCGCCGTAAAATATTTCAAATTTAACCACTTGTTATACGTTTTTGTTGAACATTTCTCGCCTTTTTAGATTGCGCGCCGTACCTGAAGACTCTCTGCCTGGCCTTACCCAGGCGATATCTTTAGTTGAATTAAGAGTCATATCTTTGTCTCGCGACGAATCAGAACTGTAACCGCCTTTTGTATTGAAGCCCTCATTATTTCTTGGGCTTTCGAACATATGATATACGGTAATTCGATCG
>LUTY01000011.1 GCA_001640045.1 Candidatus Thiomargarita nelsonii
GCACGTCATTTATAGGAGTATCCATCCATGAAAATAAACCACAGACTGTTACCGATATTATTCGGATTACTGACTTTCAGTGTCATCACTTTGTCGGGTACGAGCGGGGCGGTTAGATCAGAAGACACGCCCTCTCAAGAAAATGCAGTGTGGGAAGTCTTCACAGATCAAAGTCATATTCAAGCGATTGCTTTGTCAGAAGAAACGCTTTGGGTAGGCACGAGTGGCAGCTTAGAGCAACGGGACGCTACCACTGGAGAGATCGTGCGCGTTTTTACAAATTTAGAAGGCTTGCCATCCAACAATGTGAGTGCCCTTGAAAGCGATGAAAGTGGCGGGCTGTGGATTGGGACAGATGGCCTTGCCTACCGCAGTGTCAGCGGCAAATGGACGTTTTACAATACTGAGAACTCTGAGTTGCCAGACAACGATATTAAGGCCCTCGAAAGCGACGGTAGCGGCGGGCTGTGGATTGCGACTTATTATGGCTATCTTGTTTACCGCAGAGCCAATGGCGAGTGGAAAATTTATGATAAAAATAACTCAGACTTGCCATACAACAATATTTGGATCCTTGAAAGCGATGGTAGCGGCGGGCTGTGGATTGGAGCAGAAAAAGGTCTTGCCTACCGCAGTGCGAGTGGTGAATGGACGCTTTACAATACTGAAAACTCGCCCTTGCCAAACAACGATATTTGGGCTTTTGAAAGCGACGGACGCGGTGGGCTATGGATCGGGGGTCATTATGGTGGTGTTGCCCACCGCAGTGTCAGCGGCGATTGGACGATTTACAATACTGAGAACTCGGAGTTGCCCTCCCCCCATATTAGGGCCCTCGAAAGCGACGGTAGCGGCGGGCTATGGATTGGGACAGAATCTGGTGGCGTTGCCTACCGCAGTGTCAGCGGCGATTGGAGGGTTTACAATGAAAGGAACTCGGTGTTGCCATCTAACAATATTTCTGCCCTTTTACGCGATGAACGCGGCGGGCTGTGGATTGGGACAGCTCAGGGCTTAGCCTACCGTAGTGCCGGTGACGAATGGAAGTCTTACAAAGAAAAAAACTTGGGATTGCCAAACAACGATATTTGGGCCCTTGAAAGCGACGGAGACGATGGGCTATGGATCGGGACTCATTATGGTGGCCTTGCCAACCGCAATGTCAGCGGCGATTGGACGATTTACAATGATGAAAACTCGGAGTTGCCATCCATCCATATATTTGCCCTCGAAAGCGATGATAGCGGCGGGCTGTGGATTGGGACTTATAGTGGCCTCGCCTACCGTAGTGCTGGTGACGTGTGGAAAGTTTATGATAAAAATAACTCAGGCTTGCCATACGACGTTCTCTGGAACCTTGAGAGCGACGGTAGCGGCGGGCTGTGGATTGGAGGAGCGGGAGAAGGTGGCCTTGCCTATCGCAGTGCGAGTGGTGAATGGACGCTTTACAATAAAGATAACTCGCCCTTGCCACACAACAAAGTTAATGCCCTTTTAAGCGACGAACACGGCGGGCTGTTGATTGGAACTGATGATGGCCTTGCCTACCGCAGTGCGAGTGGTGAATGGACGATTTACAATACTGAGAACTCGGATTTGCCATCCAACTCTGTTTATGCCTTTTTAAGCGACGAACACGGCGGACTGTGGATTGGAACCAGTCATGGCCTCGCCTACCGCAGTGTCAGCGGCGAATGGACACT
>LUTY01000012.1 GCA_001640045.1 Candidatus Thiomargarita nelsonii
CGCCGATCTTGACCATGTACTCGAATCTCTTGCATTATTTGAGCCAAATCATCATCATTGGTAAAGCAGGCACCACCGTCTCCGTAGCAACCCAATGGTTTCGATGGAAAAAAACTGGTACAGCCTATCGTCGATAAACCACAAGATTTTTGTCCTTTATAAGTGGCACCAAAACTTTGGGCACCATCTTCAATCACAGGGAGCTTATGTTTTTCGGCAATGGCGTTAATGGCATCAAAGTCAGCACATTGACCATATAATGAAACCGGCATAATGGCTTTAGTTTTAGGAGTAATTGCCGCCTCAATTTGGCTTGGATCAATATTATAGGTGCGTGGCTCAATGTCAACAAAGACAGGTTTGGCACCTAACAAAACAATGGTTTCCGCAGTGGCAATGAAACTGAAGGGGGTGGTAATCACTTCATCACCCTGCCCCACGTCCACTGCCATGAGAGCAATCAATAAGGCATCCGTACCACTGGAGACAGCAATGCCATGTTTAACGCCAACATAGTCTGCCAGTTTTTCTTCTAATTGTCGTATTTCTGGCCCCATGATGTATTTGCCATGCTGACACACTTGGCGAATATTTTTTTCTAGCTGGGGTAAAATGGGCCGCTGTTGTGCTTTTAAGTCAATGAAAGCGATGGAAGATTCTGTCGTATTTGCCAGTTGTTCTAAACAAGCGGCTGGCGTTAAGACAGCGAGTTTGTCCATCCCATCAAATTTTTTATCGTTAGTGATGATAATAGCCTCATCACCCAGTACAAGTGCTGATAAAACAATTTGTGCATCTTCAAAGTCTTTGGATTTCCCCAAGAGTTCAAGACTTTCTTGTCCGGGTACACTCAATGGTTTAAGTAAACCACTCAACCAATCCATGAATTGTCTCGTCATGCGAGCGGCGTCTCCAGGTTCTGCACCTGAGCCCTTCAGTTCTTTTAAAGTTAAATATTCAATAATGGGCAAAGAACTGGCGGCTACCCATCCTCGAATCTTTTCCTTCCGTATCAATTCAAAAAGTTTTTCTGTCATTTCAGAACCTTGCCGATTTAACAGCAGATCTAAAATGACATTAACATCAAAGACGATATCTTTCATAAAGTGGTGTATTTTTCTTCTAAGTGTTGATGCCAAGCGGCTTTATCTTCAACTGGACTGACAGCCCTTCGTTTATGGGCATATTTCCCCAAAATATTGTCCAGTTGTTGACGAATTGGAGATGTCTGAGACGCTATGGCCTCATCAGGAATGATGATCTCCACCCTAACAGGCTCTCTTTTTAAAGACAAAGGTTCTGAAAAAACAACTTTGCCGGTGTTATCCAGTAAGGCATTAATATACATAGTGTTTTAATAAACTTTTATTTGCATAACATTGTTTGAACTGCGTTTGCCACCTTTTGCCCCAAAGCACGCGCCGTTGTCCATTTACCGCCATACACTGTTACTATACGCCCTTGAGTTTCTAAAGCATATTCTCGCGTGGTTTTATAGGCATCTGTAGCTGAGTGAATAAGTGGCCTTACGCCTGAAAAGCTTTCATCAATTTCATTAACAGGCTCTGTAAAATAGGCATTGTAAACCTTGATAAGATAGTTGGCTTCAGCTTCACTACATTTTATCGGTTGTTCCAAGGTTTGCCTGACTTCTGTTGTACCCACGAGCGTTTTGCCTTGATAAGGCAAAACAAAACAAA
>LUTY01000013.1 GCA_001640045.1 Candidatus Thiomargarita nelsonii
CCAGCTGAAAAAAGTTCGAGAAATTCGTAAAGTATCTATTGATGATAAAATCAAAGAAAAAGATTTCGCAAGGCTATCACTAGATCAAACAACGGATGCCAATTTAGACCGAAAAAATTTATCGGTATTACTTTTACCTCTGGTAACAAACAATGGTGCTTCAAGAAGCCTTAATAAACCGTTAGGAAACGCATTACAATATGCTTGTGGATACAATTATAAACACTCAACTATTGATAAATACTTAAGGGAACTAAAATATCTACCAATTTCAACCGATTTGATTGATTGTAAGGCTAAATTTTTGCCTCATTTTTGGAAGCAATATGATTCTACACACCACAAATTAGCTTGTTACTATATTGATGGTAATGTTAAACCGTTAGGGTCATCCAAACGTTGTCGTAAAGGCAAAGTTACCATGTTAGGTCGAGTTATGAATTGCTTGGAACAAGTTATTATTCCTGATGGATATGGGCATCCTATATATTTTCGTACTTTTTCAGGCAATGCGGATTTACCAAAATATGCCCTACAATCAATGGCAAAATTGAACGAACTCTTAAATAAAACTAAAAAACCTAACCAATCAAGATGTACTCGCGCCTTGATTTTCGATGGTGGTGGAAACTCGGTTCAAAATCTCAGGGCCTTTTCAAAATCACCTTACCACTATATTACAATTTGGGATACAAATCAAATTGATGAACGTAAATTTAAACCTCAATCTGATATGGAATGCTACCACTATGGTAAAGCCATGTTAACCGATTGTTGTATAGAATTGCTTGACTCAAAGGAGCCTAAATATATCTACGAAAGCCGGGCTATACTGGTTCATTGGACTAACGGTAGAAAAGGTTGTTTGGTAACAAGTATCCCCCCAGAGATATTCGATGCTCATGAGGTAGTGAAAGCATATTTTGACCGTTGGCCACAATGTGAAAAACAATATGCAATGATGAAAGCGGCTGTGTGCTTCTATCAAGTTGTCGGATATGGTAATTCGCCCGTTGATGATCTAAATAGGTTGGAACGAATTAATGAATATCAAACTTATATTCAACAACTCAAACCAAAACTTGAAGTTCCTATTTCACAAATAACTCCTATTTCACAAAACCTCGATAAACGGTTTGAAACCGAAAGAGAACTTAAAGAGAGTAGTCAAATTAAAAACGGTAAACGAGTTCAATCAGAACACGACTTCGATGCTTTAAAAACCTGCCTTTGATACATAAAAAAGCTCCAGCGTCAGATTAAAAAGATAGAAGAACCTTTCAAAAAAGAGTTTAAAATTTGGCGAAATAAGAGCAAGGAGTTTGCACGTATTCAAGGTAAAGAAAAAGTGTATAATGTTGATGTAGAACTTGATCAATTGCTTACGAGTTTCCGGTTAACTTTTGCGAATATTCTAGCTTTTCTGGCAAAAGAAATACTGGAGGAAAGTTCGATAGAAATGAACACGTTGATTCAATCAATCTTATTTTTGTCTGGTACGATTGAACAATTACCTGATTACCGTAAAGTCTATATCAATGATAACAAAAAAGATCCCAAGTTTATGATGAAGTTATCAAAAGGTTTGGCAAAATTAAACCGTTTGAACATTCGTCATCCAAGCGGAGCTATTTATGCGTTTAAAATGGTGTGATTCGCATTTAATTTTACCAATTTCTGATTTAGCCGATAGTCATGTA
>LUTY01000014.1 GCA_001640045.1 Candidatus Thiomargarita nelsonii
CGAAGCCAAAGATATTAACCATAACGTCTTCAGTCGCTCACCTAACGGGAATATGGATTTGGGTTTAATGGGGCCTGGTAGTCAAGAAAGCCGAGTTTTTCCAAAACAGGGTAGAGTGCGTGTTTTGTGCAGTGTTCACCGTCATATGCGTATGGAAGTCTATGTCACCCCTAATGCGTATTTTGCTGAAGTGAAAAATAATCGGTATGTGATTAAGAATGTACCGCCGGGCACTTATACGATTAAGGCATGGGTTAGCAACGGGCGCATTAGGTCAGCCGCTTCGACAATCACTGTGACGTCTGGAAAGATGGCGGTGTGGGATGTTGAACTTCGCCGCAGAGGGCGGCGGCGTTCTCGTTAAAAATGTGCAAGGTACGCCTTGCACTCCTGAATTTTCCATATAAAATTTTTCACATAAGGAGAAAATCACCATGATGATAGGCAATACCGTTCAAGAACAACTTGAGCATTTTATGCAAGGGCTGAAACGCCGCAATCCGGGACAAACTGAATTCCATCAAGCGGTTTATGAGGTTGCTGCAACCATTATCCCTTATATTTCTGATAAGCCCATTTATCAAGAAGCAGCCATTTTGGAACGTTTGACTGAGCCGGATAGAATTATCTCTTTTCGTGTCTGCTGGGAAGATGAGCAGGGAAATGTGCGTACTAACCGGGGTTATCGGGTACAACACTGCAATGCCATTGGCCCCTACAAGGGAGGTATCCGTTTTCACCATGATCTCAGCCTCAGTGTGCTGAAGTTTCTGGCCTTTGAACAAACCTTGAAAAATAGTCTAACGGGTTTACCGATGGGTGGCGCGAAAGGTGGTGCCGATTTCAATCCCAAGGGTAAATCTGACCGTGAAGTCATGCGCTTTTGTCAGGCTTTTATGACGGAACTTTCGCGTCATATTGGGCCATTCACCGATGTGCCCGCTGGGGATATTGGTGTTGGTGCGAGAGAAATCAGTTATATGTTTGGTCAATTCAAGCGTATTGCGAATGAGTTTACGGGGGTAATGACGGGTAAGGGACTGGCTTTTGGGGGCAGTTTAATCCGTACTGAAGCGACGGGTTATGGTGCGGTTTACATGATGGAAAATATGTTAAAACACCACGGACATACGTTGGAAGGTAAAACCGCTGTGGTGTCTGGTTCAGGCAATGTGGCGCAATATACGGTGGAAAAGGTCACCCAATTGGGTGGTAAAGTGGTCACTATGTCTGATTCCGGCGGCTTTATTTATGATCCGGAGGGTATTAATGAGGATAAATTGGCCTTTATCAAAGAGCTTAAGCAAGTCAAACGTGGACGTATTTCTGAATATGCTAAAGAGTTTGATGTAGAATTTCATGCGAAACATGGGCCTTGGGCTGTACCTTGTGAGCTCGCCTTTCCTTGTGCGACCCAGAATGAATTGAATGGTCAAGATGCTGAAACTTTGATCAAAAATGGTTGTATTGCCGTTTCTGAAGGGGCGGAATCAGTACGCGGTTTTCCGAGACCCGCAGATGACAAATATTACGATACGCAGTTACTTTCCGATCCTGTGTATGCCGTCTGGGCGACTACATACCACTAGACAAACGACGCAGAACGTCGCGGCAGGTATTAGCTTCGCTGACTTCGTATCCCACGCTCTGCGTCAATGCCATCGCCGTTAAGGGCAACCACAAGGGATTGCCCCTACA
>LUTY01000015.1 GCA_001640045.1 Candidatus Thiomargarita nelsonii
TGCTGCGTTTGAGATTCATAGTTTTATCTTTCTGAAGTCCCATATTTACGACGATAATCCTGAATAGCCTCCAAGGTATCCGCTTGTTCAGGCTTAAGTCCAAGATAAGTGATTAAAATATCTAAATCAATAATACTGACCACTTGTATGCCATAGCTTTGTTCAATTTCCTGAACAGCTGACAATGCGGATTGTCCACGTTCTTGACGATTGAGCGCAATCACTACGCCAGCCAATTGTGCCCCCGCCGCCTCAATCAGTTGCACCGCTTCACGTATCGCTGTCCCGGCGCTGATCACATCATCAATTAATAAAACGCGCCCGGCTAGTGTACTACCAACAATGGCACCCCCTTCTCCATGATCTTTAATTTCCTTGCGATTGAAACAATAGGGCACATCGCGTTGATCAGATAAAGCAATGGCTGTCGCCGTCACAAGCGGAATGCCTTTGTAGGCGGGACCAAACAACATATCAAAGGCTATCCCAGACTGTTGTATGGCTGCCGCGTAAAAGCGTCCCAATTGGGCTAAACTACGCCCCGTATTAAATAAACCCGCGTTGAAAAAATATGGGCTCTGCCGCCCTGATTTCAACGTGAAATTGCCAAAACGTAACACATTTTGAGCAAGAGCCAATTCAAAAAAATATCTTTGATATGAATACATTATAACTGATTTTTCTCACTCTGTTCTCGCAACACTTTGAGTTGAAACAAGGTATTACGATATTCTTCTTCTAATGTCGATTGGATAAAATGAATTGTCGTCTGGTAGCTGGGAATCACGTTATATTTGAGCGCATTAACCCGCTTTTGCGTTTTACGCTGCTCCTCCAATAAACGCCATAAAGCCGTTTCAGCCTCACCAAGGCGTGCCAAGAGAATAACCATGTCCGCCAAATGACGGCGCGTTTCATCAAAACTGCTATCGGTGTCCATTAAGCTGACGGGTTGGAGTGGGAGAGGCTCTGCTGTCACAGCAGGATATTGTACACCGATACGACTACGTGGCAAAATTTTAACCTCAATCGGCGGCTTTAAACCGAGTGCGGCTTGCTGTAAAGAGCGACTGCCCATACGTGTATGAGTCATACTGAGCCAATAATAGGCTATTTCTAAAGTCGCTTTGGCTTCTTTGCGGAGCGCACGATATTGTTTGAGACGCTCATAGACTAAGCGCGTGAGTAGTTCTCTTTTGCGCTCTAGCAGTGAAGCCCCTATTTCTAAAAAGGCGACTTTGCGTTTGAGTGCCAGTAAGGTACTTTTAGTTGGGGGAACTTTGAGACGTTTAATAGCCATTATAAATAACTCATCTTGGAGTCCAAGATTTATCTTGGACAATTGGACTCCAAAATACGAGCTTATTCCTCAGAGTAATAAGGCGCGACATATTGGCGGATTTTTTCTAGTGCTTTGGCGCGTGCTTTCTGAAGCAGGGAAGCATTTGATGCTGGGGGAGTTGACTGTTTTTCGCAGTATGTATCCGCCTCTTTTCCCGTAAATTTTGACGAGTAAATGACTTCTCCCGTCTTCAGTTTTGTCGCCGAAACAAGCACATGAAAATTCGCTGTCTTTTCGACACACTTGACATTAAATTTCCGCTGGGTTCCCTCCTTGCACTTTTTAAAGATGCCTTCACGCTCGCAATCTTCGAGCTCTTTTGAAAATTTTCTGCTACTGACAGAAGAGTCAATGAC
>LUTY01000016.1 GCA_001640045.1 Candidatus Thiomargarita nelsonii
TTTTCGCATTTTTAAAACTCCTTTCGCTCATTGCAATTGACATTTAAAATTCAAACCTTTGCCCGTCTGCACAAACTGAGGATGTACGGTGACACCCGTTTTATTATCCGTATAATCTACCTCAAACCGTTGGCGATTCTTTTCATCAACGGATTCAATAAATAACACTAACCAGATTGAAGTCACTCCTAAGTGTTGCCCATACTTTGCTGCTTGAATGAGGGCTTTACGATATTCTCGTTGATTAGCAAAACTCTTTAACTCTAAACCAAACAATTGCCCCGCATGACGTATTAACAAATCAATTTGACCATTGCCCGTTGGAAATTCGGGCTGCACTTGTGCCTCATAACTGCGGAAAAAACTGGTCAGATAGAGATAGAGATGAAAATGAAACACGGCTTCATACACACGCAAATCATTCTGACGACGAGGCGCGTTTTTCAACACCTGCTCCCGATTAGCTTGCAAATACTGCTCATATCTAAGCAATAGTTGAGAGAGGTTGAGACGGTCTTCGGTAATCGTATCCGACAAATCCTCAAACGGTGAGTATAAGGCGTCCATTTCCTGATACAATTCTCTGGCAAAATAGTTAAACAATTGCTTTTGTATATATGGGCAAGGAAATTTCACATAATTTTCGCTCAAGCTAACCCGTTCAACCGAAACTATCCCATTCATATAGAGAAAATTGATAATGGGATCATGGTAGGTAAATTTGACCTTCGTTTTCGTTTGGAAAAGTTCCAAAACATAAGGTTTGTAAGCGCCCTGTTTAGCCTTGCTAATGAGGTTTAAAATATTGTTATTGGGCAGCAAGTCAAGCGCCGCCGCATAAACCTCTTTAAAATGCGCTATCGTAATCGGTTGTGAGGTGGCTTTATTATAGGTTTCCGTCAACAATTCCCCAATCCAACCGGTTAAACCGGGTTGCCCTTGAAATTCATACCAAATACGTTCCACCACTTCTGGCTCAATTGATTGCCCACTTTCTTGTTGATACCAGTTAAAAAGGTAAGCCACTTCATCATGAGTCAAATTAGGAATATGCAAACTTCGCTGAACATTGAAGGGCGAACCCTTAACATTTTCCACGCCCAAGACGGCACGTACCCCAATTAATGCCAGGCTATGTAACAGGTAATCCTTATCGGCTGTGGATTTGTCCGTTTGATTCTGACGATTGTGATAAATATTGCGAAAAAAACCGACTAGCCCGGCGATAACGGATTCTTGGAGTCCATCAAATTCATCCAAAATCAAAATCAAGGGCTTACGGAGGGTTTCCCGTTCAAACAATTGCTCAAAATCATCTAAGGTGTCTATGGTTAGCTTCGGAAGGTTCAACTTTTTTGCCAATTCTCTGCCCAGTACTTGAGCCACACGATTGACATCAGTCACATTAGAGAGATGTTGCAAAGGTAGGATAACCACATCAAACTGGCTTTCCTGCCGAAGGGTTAAGACGACTTCTCGCATTATCCAAGTTTTGCCGGTTTGACGCGGTGCCCAGACGGTGATGTAATGACCGCCTTCATCAGGCGCATATCCCTTCAATTGCGTGCAGGTGTCTGTAATTAAAGCCTCCCTTGGTGCGTAATAATGTAATTTGTTATTTGGGGGACCATAAGAGGAAAATTTTCGCATTTTTAAAACTCCTTTCGCTCATTGCAATTGACATTTAAAATTCAAAC
>LUTY01000017.1 GCA_001640045.1 Candidatus Thiomargarita nelsonii
CCCCCAAATACCGATACAAGGGCATTTCTAACTCGTTGGCAGCCGCTTTAGCCAACGCCATTGATACCGCTAAAATGGCATTAGCCCCTAAACGATCTTTATTCGATGTACCGTCCAAGGCAATCATTTCATTATCAATTTCAGTCTGTGCCGTCACTTCCATCTCGAACAAGGCTTCTTGTATTTCATCATTGATATGCTCAACCGCCTTCTGCACCCCCTTACCAAGATAACGCCTTTCATCACCGTCACGCAATTCTATGGCCTCTCTGGAGCCAGTGGATGCACCGGAAGGTACCGCTGCACGACCTTTAGCACCCGTTATCGTAGTGACTTCCGCTTCAACAGTAGGATTACCGCGTGAATCCAAAATTTCACGGGCATGTATTTCAATAATTTCTGACACTTTTCTTTCTCTCCTATTATAAATAACCAGGGGTTTTAACAGTATTATCAAGCACCTTGAGACTTTCAAGTAAGGCTGCCATTTTATCCAAAGGCCAAGCATTAGGCCCATCACTTAAGGCATTATCAGGTTGCGGATGCGTTTCCATAAAAATACCCGCTACCCCGACGGCAATAGCAGCCCGCGCCAAAACCGGGACAAATTCACGTTGCCCCCCTGATGCGTGCCCTTGTCCACCCGGCAATTGCACCGAATGGGTGGCATCAAAGACAACCGGACTGCCTGTCTGACGCAAAATGGCTAATGCCCGCATATCGGATACGAGATTATTATACCCAAAAGAAACCCCACGCTCACAAACCATAATTTTATCATTACCCACAGCCTTCGCCTTATCTACCACATTGATCATATCACCGGGCGCAAGAAATTGACCTTTTTTGATATTCACGGGTAAACCTTGACGGGCGACATTTTGGATAAAATTGGTTTGACGACACAAAAAGGCTGGCGTTTGTAACACATCAACAACGCTGCTGACTTCAGCCAAGGGCGTATCTTCATGCACATCTGTTAAGATAGGTACACCGACTTGTTGGCGGACTTTTTCGAGAATGGCTAAACCAGACTCTATGCCCAAGCCGCGAAAACTGGCGTATGATGAACGGTTCGCTTTATCAAATGAGGATTTATAAATAAAGGGGATGGCTAATTGCTCAGTGATCGCCTTCAATTGGGCTGCGGTATCTAAAGCTAATTGCTCCGATTCAATGACACAGGGTCCTGCGATTAAAAAAAAGGGTTTATCTAAACCAATTTCAAACTCACAAAGTTTCATTTTTTTTTGTCCAAAATTACCGTACCGATTTTTGGGACTACCGCCACTTTTAATGGTTTGATACTTGTTTGGGTATAAGTGCAATCAAAGCGCGTAACGTGTTGTTCACGGATTCTGAATCAGGAAAATACGCTTGAACATCTGATGCCAGTGTGATAGCACATTTTTCAAATGTTAAAGGTGCTTGGCGTGAAACCGGGTTCATGCCTTTGCGAACAACAGCCTTGGCAAACATTTCAGGCGTTATTTCTGGGCAATCAGAAAAATCAATGTCTTTATCGCTCATCGCGTCTACACGTTGCCAATCAGTGAGAGATTTGTGAGAAGTAGGTTCGTTGCTCATATTATTCCTCGTTTTTCAGCTTAATGGCATTGACACGGAGCAAAGCGTCACTGCGGTCGGTGTACGGGTTTTGAACCAAAGCCGAGTATCCCGAGCACTGAAAGTGAGT
>LUTY01000018.1 GCA_001640045.1 Candidatus Thiomargarita nelsonii
ATCACCCCATTCGTCGGCTTTCTGCTTATTTGTATTTTTGAGCAATAACTTTCAGAATGGCAATGGTTATTGCGGAGAATAACTGATTGTTTTTTGGTTTTTTATCCTTATTTTTATTATTGTTTTTTCTTTTATTGGTTTAGCGGTACTTTTTTTAAAGGAGAGCAATGATGTTGAAAATGAAGATGATCAAAACCGCCCCCTTATTTTTAGCGGCGGTGCTAATGCCATCTGCGTCAATCGCTATTGAGGATTGCGGCACTTCTGTCACTGAATGTGAGTTGAGACAGGAAATTAAAGAGTTGCGGCAACAGAACAAAACGTTGCAAGGGCAAATGGAAAAACTCCAAGCGGCTATGTCTTTAATGCAGCAACAAATGGCTGCTATAACGGTTTCTCGTGATGGGAATGTTGGCATTGGCACGGCGAGTAGTCCATCATGGAAACTTAATGTTGAAAGGGATATAAATGTTGGGGGAATTAGTTCAGGTAATGTTGGTTCAATGAACTGGACAAATAAAACAACAGGTGCTTGGTGGCATATGTCACATAGAGGAGACAGTGACAATCTTGAAGTTCATGTTCGTCCTTCTGGAGTTCCTCAAGCACCAAAAGTTCCTTTGGTTATGACAACATCGGGCAAGGTTGGGATTGGCACGACGAGTCCGGGGGCGAAGTTGGAGGTGAATGGAACAATGACGTTTACAGGAGGTAGAGGCCCGATGTGCATATTCGCCAAAGCCTGTCCGAATGGATGGGTTGACAAAGGAGTGGGTGGCTACATCAGAGATAATAGTGGCTCGTGTCCCTACGATCCTGGTGTTCCTTACAATTCAGGCTGGACTTGGTGTCATCCTAGAATCTGCTGTAATCAGTAGGAATTAATTTTCTCGTTCCCACGCTCTGCGTGGGAATGCCTGCACGGACGCTCCGCGTCCTGTAACCGAAAAGATTATTGTCCTGTACAAAGGAGATAATTATGAAATCAACCCTAAAAAAAAACCTCCCCGCCATCGCGCTAATCATATATTCCTCCCAAGCCGCCAGTGAAATATCCTGGCAACAGGTTACAAATGGACAAATTCCCCCTAATGCCATTCAAGGAGGCTGGGAAACTAACGGCACACCGCTGGCAGGTGGGCACGAACAGGGCCGAATTTTATCTATTTGTCGCGCTAAACATCGTCAACATTTTGTCATTGACAAAGGCGTTCATCCCGGCAAAATGGTTGGTGATCATTGTCACTATGGATACGGAGGCACTGAACTGAACACCGTGTAGATAGAGCCGCCATTCTTTATGTTAAGCACTCAAAAATCACCCCATCACGACAAGAACAAATACATCAGATCGTACAAGAAGTTGAAAAACGCTGGCTTGATAAACATGGATCCATGCGTTTAAATCCACATACTGGCTCAAAAGGAGCAGATATTGATAATGAAAACCCCGTATTGTTCACAGCAGAGTATCTCTTTCTTCTTGACAAACTGGGCGTACTCCGTGGCGATCTTAAAGCCCGATACCAGCAAAAAATTAAACAGGCTATCGCCAAATTACAACTAGAACCCGGACTTTTCGACCGCTATCCAGAGGACAAATATAAAAATACAATGCCATTAAGTTAAGCACAAAAATGTGCAAAGCGTCGCCTGCGCTTTGCTTTGCACTCCAATAAATTCAACGGTTTAGTG
>LUTY01000019.1 GCA_001640045.1 Candidatus Thiomargarita nelsonii
GCGTGTTCAGTGACATATTTCTCATCAGGGCGTTTGAGTAAACCATACAATTCACACGAGGCCTCTTTTTCAACCAAATCAATGAGATCTTCTATCCACAAAAAACCATTCGTTTTAGCTGTTACTGTTACATGGGAACGTTGGTTGTGTGCTCCATAGTCTGAAATTTCTTTAGAGCAAGGACACAAACTGGTGGCAGGGACAACGACTTTTACCGTTATTGAAGGGGTTTCCCCGGTGATTTCACCGAGAAATGTCACTTCATAATCAAGTAAACTTTTTACGCCAGAAATAGGTGCCGTTTTTCGGACAAAATAGTTGAAAATCATTTCAATATGCCCAGACTCGGCTTCTAAACGCTGGTTCATTTCCACAAGCATGTCTCTAAACGACTTTACAGTAATTTCATATTCATGCTCGTTGAGGATTTCTACAAACCGCGACATGTGTGTGCCCTTGAAATCATGTGGCAAGTTCACGTACATATTGAAATTAGCGATTGTGTGTTGTTCACGTCCAGAGCGATCTTTGACACGCACAGGATATTTAATATCTTTGATGCCGACTTTATCAATAGCAAGACGGCGCGTGTCTAGACTACTTTGAACATCGGGCATCTGAGTAACGGGTTGATTCATGGTAAAAATCCTCTGATTGTTCAAAGGAACAGGATCGACGCGGAGCGTCGCGCACGGTTAATACTTTAGCATTTTACTTGGTTTTATAGTGAGAACTATGCTTGTAACTTGCTCAAATGTTTATTGATGGCATGTACAATTCCCTCAGCATCTAAACCACATTTTGCCAACAGCGTAGCTGTCTCACCATGTTCAACAAAGCGATCTGGCAAACCTAAATTTAAAACGGGCTGAGCCTGTGCTTGTAGATATTCATTCACTGCACTACCCGCTCCACCCATGATGACATTTTCTTCCAGCGTCACCAAAAGATCATGTTGTTGTGCCATTTGCATGATCATTTCAACATCTAAAGGTTTGACAAAACGCATATTGATGACAGTCGCATTTAATTGCTCAGCCGCTTCCAAGGCGACTGTCAAGAGTGTTCCAAAAACGAGAAGGGCGACTTTATCTCCCTTGCGACGTAATTGGGCTTTGCCTATAGGCAAAGCCGTCAATTTTTGATCAACGGCTTTACCCACCCCAGCGCCGCGTGGATAACGCACCGCACTGGGTCCGTTGTACTGAAAACCAGTCGTTAACATTTGCCGACATTCGTTTTCATCAGCGGGGGCCATGATAACCATGTTGGGGATGCAGCGCAAATAAGCAAGATCAAAGCTGCCAGCATGTGTAGGGCCATCTGCACCCACCAAACCGGCACGATCAATGGCAAATAACACGGGTAAATTTTGCAACGCCACGTCATGTATCAATTGATCATAGGCGCGTTGTAAAAAGCTAGAATAAATCGCAACCACAGGTTTTAATCCTTCACAAGCCAAACCCGCAGCTAAAGTGACGCTATGTTGCTCGGCAATCCCGACATCAAAATAACGATCTGGATATTGTTCTGAAAATTTGACCAAACCTGAGCCTTCACGCATAGCCGGTGTAATGCCAATTAAACGTTCATCTTCTGCTGCCATATCACAGAGCCAATCACCAAAAATTTGTGTGTAGTTTGGTGCCTTGGCAGATTTAGTCACCATTTCGCCGGTTTCTGGATCAAAGG
>LUTY01000020.1 GCA_001640045.1 Candidatus Thiomargarita nelsonii
CTTTTTAGAAAAGGGAAAAATTACCCGAATGGGCGTACCACCGATGAGACTTGAAATTTTGCCTCAAACCTTAGGTTAAAAAATATGACATCAAGTTCGTAGCTGATGAATGTGTTATAATGCAAGCAAGCATAATTCAGCAAAACCTGAGGAATTTAGCAATGTCATTGCTAGTGATAAAACACAAATTAATCAATGAAATTAATCTGATACCTGATGAAAAACTATTAGAAGTGTATAATTTTATCCACTATTTCAGGTTAGGCACTCAAAAAGAAGAAACAAAAAATAAAAAAGATTTATTATCTTATTCGGGCTCATGGAAAGACATGAATGCTGAAGTATTCGATGATTATATGTTAGACATAGAAAAACGCCGTAGAAAAGCTTTCAGTGATAGGAGAAATAATGAAACAATCACTGATTGACACAGATATTTTGTCTATGTTTTTCAAAGGGAACAAAAAAGTCAAACAAAATTTCAAAGCTTATCTTGATGAATATGATGAAATTAATTTTAGTCTTATCACATATTATGAAATACTAAGTGGCTTAAAACCTAGAGATGCACATAAGCAAATGGATTCATTTATGGAATTTGCATCACAAAACAATATAATTCCTTTAACCACAGAATCAACTAAAATATCTGCAAAAATCTATGCGGATTTACGTAAAAAAGGAACACCTGTTGATGATATAGATTTATTAATAGCTGGAGTGGCTTTAGAAAATGACCTTATTATTGTAACAAATAATACAAGTCACTTTAAAAGAATTGAAGCGTTGAAAGTAGAGAACTGGTCAATTTAATCATATATAGACATCCTAAATCACTTGTAAACGTTACTAAGGGGTTGCAAACCCCGTCCAGCTAAAGCTGTCGTCCAAGATAAATCTTGGACTCCTTTTTATCGTTCCCAACATCCAGTTGTGAATGCCTGCCTCGACGCTCTGCGTCGAATTTTGATAATAATTGTTCAAGCCGTTTCCAATGTTTTATATTTCTCACGCAAATGGTTGCGTATCCAAATCGCCGTCAAATTTAAAATCACAATCACTGCCACTAACAAAAAAGCAGTCGCATACACTAACGGGCGTGCCGCTTCGACATTCGGACTTTGAAAGCCCACATCATAAATATGAAAGCCTAAGTGCATAAATTGACGTTCTAAATGTAGAAACGGTGCTTGAGTATCCAGTGCTAAAGAAGGGGCTAATTTGACAACCCCTACCAACATTAAGGGCGCGACTTCTCCCGCAGCGCGGGCTATGGCTAAAATTAAACCCGTCATCATCCCAGGGCTCGCCATGGGTAGCACCGTGCGCCACAAAGTTTCCGCTTTGGTTGCGCCCAAGGCTAAACTACCTTCACGAATGGAACTAGGAATACGTGATAATCCTTCCTCAGTAGAAACAATCACCACTGGTACTGTCAGAAGTGCCAAAGTTAAAGAAGCCCATAATATACCCGGCGAACCAAAAGTGGGGGCGGGTAAGGCTTCTGGAAAAAACAATTGATCAATACTCCCACCGAGAAAATAAACAAAAAATCCTAAACCAAATACGCCATAAACAATTGAGGGTACGCCAGCTAAATTATTGACAGCAATACGAATAGTACGAGTCACCCACCCCTGTTTGGCATATTCGTGCAAATAGATGGCGGCAACCACACCAAACGGTGTCACG
>LUTY01000032.1 GCA_001640045.1 Candidatus Thiomargarita nelsonii
CTGGCACCTGTAAGTTGAGGCAGCTAGATGTGGAGAAAACCAAATAACGGTATTGGGCTAAAACGCCTTGCTGATTGAGACTTTGTAAATTGGCTTCGGTGGCATCTGCCTGTTTGTAGATACGTGGCTTGGTTTCTTTAAAGAGTTCTTCTAATTGTTCAAGCTCTTTTTTGGCACCGGGCATATTTTTCCATTTTAAACCAAACGTGCTTTGGTTTTCTTTACCTGTGTCTTCGTAAAAAACCGGCGCACCCATTGCCAACAAAACACCTCTATTTTTTAGGGTGTTGTAAACTTTGTTGCGTTCTTGCAACTGTTTTAGCACAGATAAGGATTGCACATAAGAAATTTGATGTTGGGCAATCACAGGCTGATTTTCACCCTCAAGGCGCAGCATTTCAAACGGTATCAATGCTAAGGCACCGTTCGGCAGCGAATTATGTCCAAACCACCATGGCAGCCGCCGGTAATCGTGTTAATCTGTTGATTTTAGATGCCTGTCGTAATGCACCTACCTTTATCAGGAGTTTATTTAGAGGCGAAATGACGCTGCCGCCGGGCTTAGGTTTTATGGAAACTACTTCGGGATCATTGATTGCTTATGCCGCCAGTCTAGGTGGCGTGGCACTGGATGGCACCGGGCGCAATAGTCCTTATGTTGAATCTCTGATGGATTGGATACAAAAACCTAATCTATCCATTAATAAAGTACTCAGAGGAGTGCGTAACGAAGTCGTTAATAAGACTAATGGAAAGCAGTCTCCGGGGTATTCTGATAAGTTGAATGAGGATTTTTATTTTTCTATATCTCGATAACTAAGTACATATTATCTAGGACTTACGCACTATTGAGGACAGCGAATTAGGAAATAAACGAATAAACCTTTTTAAATTCAATTCGTTCACTAAAAATGGGTTATTCGTTTATTTCCTAATTCGCTGTCCTCATATTAAAACCTGAAAGAAATATTATTCACCACTCTCATTGCCTTAATTATTGGTATTATCCTTGTCCATTACGAGGATTTTATTGACACAGATGACTCGCCGTCACCCCCCTCAGACGGCACCGATTGTTGAGGAGCCACCAAAAGATAGCGTCACGAGATGCTAAATGAATATTATTTAAAAGAAACCATCCAAAATTTAAAGCCACTTGAAGTTTTTGACTATTTTGATGGGCCTCGTTTTTACAGTTGTGTATCCAAATCGGGACAGCTATATCTCGTCTTTTGGGTGGATGAAACCGAAAAATATTCTTCTTGGCTTTATGTTCAAATCAGCCATGACAGATATATTTCTGTGAAGGCTGGCGATATTGCTATTAGAGATGCTTTTTTACAATCAGAAGAGGGGTATGTATTTTTGGTCACAGTGGATAACACTAAGGAATTAGACATTACCCCTCTTTATTGTAAAGATATTCCCCTTGATTATTTACCAGAGCCTGATGACTTTCTTTCTTATTCACAGACACTTGATCCCGTGAATATTAAGGCGTTTCTTGAATAGTTAACTAAACGAATTGAATGACTGGTTTTAATTCGTTTATTTCTCAATTAGTTGTACTAAGGATACCAAACATGAAATATGCTCTTGAAGAACGGATTGGAGAGCCATCACTGTTTTGCGGTCGAAAACAGGAAATGGAATTACTGATAAATTGGGTCCATCAAATACCCATAAAAACGGCCAAATCCCGTGCCTTGTTAGGTAGGCGCAAATGTGGCAAATCTGCCATTATGCAGCGACTGTTCAACATTCTGTGGAATCAAAATGGCAAAGTGATACCGTTTTATTTTGAAATGCGGGATGATCGGCAGTGGCTACTGGAATTATCTGACATTTATTATCGCACCTTTATGATCGAAAAGGTGAACTCTTTGGCACTTGGTCTGAGTATATTTATTCAACGATAAAGGCGGTTAATGATCGCTACGCTAAACAAATTTTGTTGTTTTTGTCCAGAAAACGAAAAAGGGAGTGTACTCGGAAAGAAATCAGCGATCATCTGAAAGGCAAGTTGTTGGATAGCCAATTGGAGGAAAAACTTCATGCCCTTGAATCGGGTGATTTAATTACTCAAGGTTCAAGTAATTTTCGTTATCGGGGTATTGAAGATGATATATTGGATTTAATATTTCGCTCACTCTATGAAGAAGAAATTTATCAAACAAAACCGGATATAGCGGCAGAATTAACCGCCTCTGTTGAGACTAAGGATACTGGTGTCAAATAAAAAACCATAAAGAACTACAAGGATTGTTTATAATAAAGGAGAAAAAATGGAACATCACCACTCACTTTAACTAATCCGTGTAGTTAACTTAATATGCAAGGCTATCTCACCCCCAATCGACTGGATTTAACCATCCGTCAAAATCGCAATTATTTTTATAGCCAGTGCGGATTGTGCCAACAATTGAAACAAGATTATGGCACCTTAGCACGATTTTTGGTCAATCGGGATGCCCTCATTTTGCAATTGTTGACTGAAGCCCAATTACAACAAGCACCGATTCATCAAAAAATCCGCTGTGGCGTTCAACCTTTTTTGCATTCTGCCAAAGCCAATCCTAAAGCGGCTCAATTTGCCGCCGCCGTCACGGTAATGATGTTTTGGGGCAAATTGACGGACACTATTCAAGATGCAAAAGGTATCTCTCGCTGGATCGCTAAATTCATCTTATGGAAAAACCGGCACAAAATTAAAAAAGCTGAGAATAAACTCCAAGCACTTGGCTTTGAAGTTCAAATTATTTATGACTTGTTTGAGCGGCAACAAAAGATTGAACAATCAACTGAGTTTTCAAGTTTAGATGATGTCGCCTCACCAACGGCTCAAGGTTTAGAAGCCTTGTTTGCCCATAGCGCGATTTTGGCGAATCGTCCCGATAATATTGAAATCCTCAAACGCATAGGCAAGACAGTCGGTGCAATGCTATATATTTTGGATGCCAGAGATGATTTGTCTACTGATATAAAGAAAAAACAATTTAATCCACTGAAATTCAATCTGAAAGAGGCAAGCACTTTTCTTCGCAATAAATATAATGCCACTCATGAAGCTTTTTCTGGTTTTGAAACCTGCCATCATCAAGCCGTGTTGGAGAACATTTTTAGTTTAGGGCTCCAAAACCATCTATCAGGGGGATCAAAAATGATGATGATGGCTAGTGGGGATTGTTCTGAAGTGAGATACCTTTGTGATATGATTCCTTATGGGGATGAGTGTATGAGGCATTTTGATTCTTGTGAGAGCTGTTGTGGATGCTGTCATGAGTACTGCTGCAAGCCTTACAACGAAAATTGTCGGCGTTGAGCCAATGCCATTGCCTCGAAAGCCGTTCGTAGTAGCAATGCCATTAAGTTAAGGACAACTGATTGATTTTATAAAAAAATAAGTGCAGGACGGGGTTTGCAACCTCGTCCTGCATATGAAAGGAGATAATAAATGCCAAATAAAATAAAAATTTTCTGTTTACTCGGTTTATTTTCTATTTTCACCTTATCATGTTCCACAGCCCCCGTTAAAACATCCACTGACACGCCTATTTCAGAGGGAGAAGAGCCTATTTCAACTGGAAAAAATGCAGTCGAACAAGATAAGATCGTCAGCTCGGTTGATAAAACCATTTCAATAGGAAAAGAAGCCTATCAAAAAGGCGATTATGCCACGGCTTTTAGGTGGTATCGCAAAGCGGCTGAACAGGGACATGCGGTGGGGCAAAATAACTTAGGCTGGATGTACGAAAAAGGCCAAGGAGTTACTCAAAGTGATCAAGAGGCCGTTAAGTGGTATCACAAAGCGGCGAAACAGGGATATGCGATGGCGCAATACAGCTTAGGCTGGATGTACGAAAAAGGCCAAGGAGTTACTCAAAGTGATCAAGAGGCCGTTAAGTGGTATCGCAAAGCGGCGAAACAGGGATATGCGATGGCGCAATTAAGCTTAGGCGGGATGTACCTCAAAGGCCGTGGAGTTACTCAAAATTATCAAGAGGCCATTAAGTGGTATCGCAAAGCGGCCCAACAGGAAGATGCGATGGCGCAATTAAGCTTAGGCGGGATGTACCTCAAAGGCCGTGGAGTTACTCAAAATTATCAAGAGGCCATTAAGTGGTTTCGCAAAGCGGCCCAACAGGGAGATGCAATAGCGCAATACAACTTAGGCGTAATCCACCTCAAAGGCCATGGAGTTACTCAAAATTATCAAGAGGCTATTAAGT
>LUTY01000022.1 GCA_001640045.1 Candidatus Thiomargarita nelsonii
AATTAACCTCATTTTCTCAAAAGCTACTTCTAATCTAATAATAAATTGCTAGTTTTTAGTAGGAACCAGCAAAACCATAGGCTTACGCCTATTCTGCTTGCGCGAGATGTCAGGGCAGTTTAAACGATTTTAAGCGTTAATCAAACCACCCCTTAACATGCTCCAAAAATTCATGGTGCGAATGGTACTCAATTTAAAATATAAAGTCAAACAATTATTTTTTGCTAGGAGTCCAAGATTTATCTTGGACATCTTTAGCCTCTTCCCAATAAGCATCCATTTCTGCTAAAGAGATTTCCTGCCACGTTTTTCCAGCACCCAGCGTGGCTGATTCTATATAATTAAAACGCTTAATAAATTTTTTATTGCTTTTTTCCAAAGCCGTTTCAGGATTTATATCTACAAATCGTGCGTAATTAACCAATGAAAATAACAAATCGCCAAATTCCTGTTCAGCTTCCTCACGACTCATGCTCTCTTTAAACTCAGCTATTTCCTCCTCAACTTTCTCCCAAACCTCCTCTCGTCGTTGCCAATCAAAACCGACAGCATGCGCTTTTTCTTGAATACGCAAAGCTTTGAGCAAAGCCGGCAAAGATTTGGGAACTCCCGCGAGAACACTTGGATTATCACCTTTTTCTTTGAGTTTCAACAACTCCCAATTTCGTTTGACATCTGCCTCATTTTTAACAGTGACATCACCAAAAACGTGTGGATGCCGTGCAATAAGTTTTTCACAAACACCATTCATCACATCAGCAATATCAAAAGCCTTTTTTTCCGCACCTATTTTAGAATAAAAAACAATGTGCAGCATAACATCGCCTAATTCTTTTTTAATTTCCTCTAAATCACCTTCCAAAATAGCATCAGATAATTCATAACATTCCTCGATAGTCAAATGGCGCAATGAATCTAAGGTTTGTTTACTATCCCAAGGACATTTAGCGCGTAACTCATTCATAATAACAAGCAGACGACGCAAGGCTTCTGCATATTTTTCATTATTTGGATTCATGGATTAACTTCTCAGAACATTCAAACCGTTTATAATAAACTTACTCACTTACCAAACCTACGCAACATACTTACCAAACCTACGCAACATGCTTAAAACATCCCATACACCACAAAAAGAACGTTATATTGCCATACGCAATGTCACCCTCATAGGCGTTGTTGGCAATATTTTGTTGACTATTGTCAAATTAATATTTGGCATCATCGGACAATCGCAAGCCTTAATTGCCGATGGCTTGCATTCCTTGTCAGATTTAATCAGTGATGGCATGGTATTAATAGCCGCCAAGCAAAGCGGGCGCGAAAGGACCACAGCGTGAACCCACTAAGGTGATTTCATCAACCACAAGGGCGGAAAAATTAATAGAACTGTCGCCCTTATAAGTACTTTTTAAGACTATCGTGCCACGCGGGCGCACCGCTTTACGCGCTAGCGTAAAGCCCCCTGTTGAGCCTGTTGCCTCAATGACAACATCAAAAGCCCGGCTTTGGACAGTATTTTCATCAATCCATGCAATTTGACGCGCCGCGAGCAATTGCCGTTGCTTATCGTGACGGGCAACCACTTGCAACTGACAGCCTGTCAACACCAAAGTTTGAGCAATCAACTGCCCCAAGCGCCCCGCCCCCACAACTAAAACTTGATCAGTTGGGCGGATTGTCACCTGCGC
>LUTY01000023.1 GCA_001640045.1 Candidatus Thiomargarita nelsonii
CGTTTTGTAGCAACAAATAAAATGGTGCCTTTTTTGGCAGCCAGTTGACCCAAAAAATTCGTCGCCTCATTAAACATAGGCAACGTTTCTTCAAGGTTAATGATATGAATTTTATTACGTTCCCCAAAAATATACGGGGCCATTTGGGGATTCCAGTAACGTGTCTGGTGACCAAAATGTACCCCTGCTTCCAGCATTTGACGCATTGATATGTTGATCATAAGTGTTTGTTGCTCCAATTGGGTTGATCCTCCACACTCCCCATATATTGACTCTAAGTAAGAGCACCCCAATTTATGTGACGGAGTATGTGTGATGTCATTTGTAGACGCAGGATTTATACCATAAAATGCTTATCAAAACAATCTATTGTCATGGTTATCTCTCTAAAAACATCTGAAGAAATTGAAAAAATGCGCGTTGCTGGACGCTTAGCTGTTGATGTGTTGGATATGATCACGCCTTATGTACAAGCTGGTGTGACAACTGATGAGTTGGATCGCTTATGCCATGATTATATTGTTAATGCACAACAGGCTATCCCATCTCCTTTAAATTATAAGGGATTTCCTAAGTCTATTTGCACTTCAGTCAATCATCAAGTTTGTCATGGTGTGCCTGGAAAAAGAAAATTGAAAAACGGTGATATTGTTAATCTTGATATTACGGTTATGAAAAATGGCTATCATGGTGATACCAGTCGAATGTTTATGATTGGTAAACCCAGTGTCCGTGCTAAACGCTTGGTAGAGATCGCTTATGATTGTTTGTGGTTAGGTATCCGTCAAGTTAGGCCTGGTGGCTATTTAAGTGATGTCGGTAAGGCGATTCAACGTTATGCGCTCTCCAAAAAGTGTTCTGTCGTAGAGGAATATTGTGGACATGGGATAGGCCGCGAATTTCATGAGGATCCTCAGGTTTTACATTATTATAACCCAAAGGCTGAGGATGTTTTATTGCAACCCGGTATGACTTTTACTATTGAGCCGATGATTAATGCAGGTAAGCGACATGTCAAGCCGTTACCAGATAAGTGGACTGTGGTGACTAAAGATCATAATATTTCGGCGCAATGGGAGCATACTATTTTGGTAACAGAGACTGGTGCTGAAGTCCTCACCCTTGGTGACCATGAACAACAACCTCACTAGGAGTCCAAAATTTATTTTGGACGAATCTAAAGTGTTAATCATTGGGCTCGGCGGCTTGGGCTCGCCCGTGGCAATGTATTTAGCGGCGGCGGGGGTAGGGCATTTAGTATTGGTTGATTTTGATCGCGTTGATTTATCCAATCTCCAACGGCAAATCGTGCATGATACAAGGCAAATCGGGCAATATAAAACTTTGTCTGCTCAATCTAAGCTACAGGCTCGACGTCCTGATATAGAGATTTCTATTGTCAATCAAACGATTTCGGAGGATTTTTTGATACCGGCTGATATTGATGTTGTCGTTGATTGCAGTGATAATTTTGCCACTCGTTTTATTATTAACGCAGCTTGTGTACGCTCCGGCACCCCTTTAGTATCGGGGGCAGCATTGCGTTGGGGTGGACAAGTTGCCGTTTTTTTATTAGCCCCACAAAGCCCATGCTATCGTTGTTTATATAATGACAATGAAGAAGAGGGGGAGGCTTGTAGTGAGGCAGGTATATTGGCGCCTTTGGTGGGTGTCATCGGTAGCATTCAAGC
>LUTY01000024.1 GCA_001640045.1 Candidatus Thiomargarita nelsonii
ATGGCATTGATCCTTTGTCAGCAGGTTTAGTACTATGAGCATAATACTATGCGTATGTTTGATCGTCAATCGAAATGGCTCTTATCGAGTCTGTCCAAGAATAGCCTGCGGAACTTTTCCGAAGTCTGTAATTCAATACCACCCCTAGTCTTGTAATTAACCCTATTTTTGGACGCTTTTTTAGTCTCCGCTGGTGCGGCGTGCTTTCTGGTTGACTGTTTAATCACGGCACTGTTACTATCGCTGCGCTGTTCAATGGTTTGACTGTCAGTATCGCGCTCAACCGTTATTTCGGACGACGCACCGTCCTGAGTGATCGTTGCGGTTGAGTTACCCTGCTGGTAGACTTTTGTGTTGCCTTCTGTTGACGGTTTAATCACGGCACTGTTACCATCGCTGCGCTGTTCAATGGTTTGACTGTCAGTATCGCGCTCAACCGTTATTTCTGACGACGCACCGTCCTGAGTGATCGTTGCGGTTGAGTTACCCTGGCGGTAGACTTTTGTGTTGCCTTCTGTTGACTGTTGAGCGTGTATACAGCCTGCGACAATAGTGCTAGCCGCAGCAACTAGAATAATAAACATTTTCATCTTACATATTCCTCCTAATACGTCAATTGACCGGAACCCTTGTTCCGGTTGACTGTTTAATCACGGCACTGTTACCACCGCTGCGCCAAATAATGGTTTGACTGTCAGGCTCGCGCTCAACCGTTATTTCGGACGACACGCCGTCCTGAGTGATCGTTGCGGTTGAGTTACCATGGCGGTAGACTTTTGTGTTGCCTTCTGTTTCTGTTGACTGTTGACTGTGTATACCGCATGCGACAAGAGTGCTAGTCGCAGCGACTAGAATAACAAACCTTTTCATCTTACATATTCCTCCTAATACGTCAATTGATGGCCCCGAAACATTTTTTGCAACGGGTGGTTTCGGGACGAGGCCCCTCATCTGCGGCGTTGATACTGACCTATCCTGGCCGAATTTACATCACCCCTTTGCTGTATGTCATAGGAATTATCCGACCCGGCTTGTACACCGCCGAAGATATTGATGTCGGAATTCTGTCTAACAGACTTGCGGTTATCTCTATCAGTCTGCACGGATGCCTCAATACTCACTGTGGGAAAATGTCCCGGTTGAATTAACTGATAATTTTGTTGAGCGTGTACATTGTATGCGATAAGAGCACTGCTCACTGTAATTAGAATAACGAATCTTTTCATCTTGCTTGATTTTACAATGTTCCGCAATTAAAATACGGCGGAACGTCTTGCTCTGTTAGAGCGGTTTCATTTGTCCTAAAGGTGAATATTCGGGTGGATGACGCGATCCACCCCACTGCGTTGTTCTCGGCAAGGTCAGTGGTCTGGAAAGAGAGAGAGCTAATAGCAATACGGTGTGCAGCGTCTTCTGTCACTCTGGTTTATCCTGGTACTGTTGTAGGTGCCATCTTGGCCGATTTCTGCAGTATTATGCCGACCTCTCTGATTCACTTCAGAGTCGTTGTCATAACCAAACTGCACATTGGTGGCTTTATTGATCCTACCCTCCTGGTATATGGAACTCGTATTCACACGCCCGTTCTGTACTACTGTTGCGTTGTTCCAGGCAAGGACAGTGGTCTGGAAAGAGAGAGAGCTAATTGCAAATATCAAAGC
>LUTY01000025.1 GCA_001640045.1 Candidatus Thiomargarita nelsonii
TTTCCACCAAGAGTAATGAGCAGGATTATTCCCAGTTTGTAAAATAACCCCACTTTCAGGCGGAAGTATGAATTGCACAATCTTTTTATGTCTGTGTAATGGCAGTTTTAGCAATTTTGCACATTCATTAAAACAACTAAATATTGAGAGGGATTTTGCCCGACACTCATTCGTATTGAAACTTTTTTCTGGATAAAGTTTTCTGTGAGAGTAAAAATCTTCTTCGGAGGGTGGGAACTGTTTTACAAGACGATAAAATGTTTCATAGTTCGGTGCATAAGCAGCCTCCGGTGGGCATTTAGGGGGCAAATCTTCTGCCCATTCATTTTCTTTGGCATTTTGTTTAATCATAAGTTTAAAGTTTATATTATTCAAGGATAATTCAAATTTCATCGATACCGGCTTTTCTTCTTCAAGGCAAAGCTCAATGATTAAAACCAACATCCCATAAAAAAATATGGCTCTTCAAAAAACAGTATGGCACGTCATTAACGAAAGTCAAGTGCCGCCGCTGAAATTTGGATACCACGACAAATATTTGATCCTCACCCCAAAGATCAGAATCGCGGATTTTTTGACAGATGACACAGATTAACAAGTGTAATATGTAAGAAATTTTATACCGCATAATTAGCAGGCGTGCAAGGCGTACCTTGCATGTCTTTTTCTCCTCTCGAAAAGCTGTCGTTGTGTGCTTTTGGTGTTTGCAACTCAGTCTGTAACGTTTTTTTTGCAGGACGCGGAGCGTCCCAGCATGCATTCCCACGCAGAGCGTGGGAACGAGAAAAAAAAATGGGGATTTTTTTTTTGCTAAAATGTAAAATGTCTATCATTTTATTAAACGTTAAAAAGTTGCGCCGATATGAGTGGACTTTTAGTAAACAAACTTATGATTGAGTCATCTTATGATCGAAACAGTCAATGAAAAACTGAGTTTGAAAAACTCTGTTATTGTGGTTGGCATTTTTATCGGCTTATTATGGATTATTGAGCTAGCAGATGTGCTATTTTCGCTTGATCTTTACCGATATGCTGTTTATCCACGCGAATTAAACGGGCTTTGGGGCATTTTATTTGCCCCTTTCATTCATAGCACTTGGAGTCATTTGTTGGCTAACACGCCATCGCTATTTGTTCTGGGGACTTTGCTTTTATATATTTATCCTAAATCGACAAAAATAGTTTTGCCATTGATCTATCTCGGCTCAGGTTTGGGAGTCTGGCTGTTTGCCCGTAGTAATTTTCATTTGGGGGCAAGCGGCTTGACGCAGATGAGCGAGACCACCACCCCAAGTTCCAATCCACAGCCCGCCACTCGAATCAAAAGATAAGGCAGTAACCAAGTTAACGGGCAACCCTGAATCCCCTGCCTTATAAACCACCCAATCGTCATCAACCGTCCGGTAGGCGAGGCCACCTCCCCAAGTCCCAATCCACATTCCGTTTGAATCAAAACTCGATAGGACGCTTACATTTCTGTCTGGCAAATCAGAGTTATCGATATTATAAACGGTCCAATCGCCACTGACATTGCGGTAAGCGAGACCACTATTGACAATTCCAATCCACAGTTCATCGTTCGGATTGATAGATAAAGCATTTATAGAGTTGGATGGCAAGCCATAATTTTCAGAGTTATAAAGCATCCAATCGCCATCTGCACTGCGATAGGCCAGTCCCTCACCTGTT
>LUTY01000026.1 GCA_001640045.1 Candidatus Thiomargarita nelsonii
CTGCTTAAGCGGATGGCAGGGGATATTCTAAAACGCCATAGTTTGGTTAAGGCGGCGAAAAGTTTATCTGGTTGGATTAAAGTCAAGACATCCGGTGATGTCACCGCTGATCCCTGTTATACTTTTGACACCATCATGGATATTTCAGAAAAGCATGGTTTAAGCAGTGCTTTCTACTTTATTGCTGACCATAGCACCGACAAAATGGATGGTTTGTACTCCATAACACACCCGGAAATTCGCCGCTTGCTTAGGCATATCTATGCTAGAGGACATGAAATTGGGCTGCATACCAGTTATAATACATATCGTGATCCAGTACAGACAGCTAAAGAATTTGAAATCCTCAAACAGACTTGTGAAGATGAAGGTATTCAGCAAACGACATGGGGTGGGCGGCAACATTATCTCCGCTGGGAAACACCTACCACTTTTTGCAATTGGGACGCTGCTGGTTTAGACTACGATACCACCTTATCTTTTGCCGATCGTGCTGGTTTTAGGTGTGGCACCTGTTATGAATATCCGGTTTATGATGTGGTTAATCAACAGCCGCTTAAATTACGAGAGCGTCCACTAATTGCTATGGAATGCTCCGTGATTGATGAATGTTATATGGGATTGGGTAATGGCGAAAAAGCTTTGGAAATTTTTCAACAATTGAAAAACACCTGTCAACAATTTCAGGGGGATTTTACGCTGTTGTGGCATAATAGCAGGTTGGTTGAAGTGAGGGAGCGGAGGTTGTATGAGGATATTTTACATTGCTTTGGCATACTTTGATAAACAATGGTATCTATGATTCTATAAAGGAGTCGTAAGCTTATGAAGTACGAGAGTGAAAAAATCATTTCAAGCTACAATGATAATTGGCAACAATGGATTGATATTGCAAAACATCAAGAGTTCTCTTCAGGGTATCTTTTTCCGCCATTATTAAATTACTTTGATAAAAACAAGCCTATTTTGGAATTAGGGGCAGGGGTTGGACAGTTATGCAAAATTGCACAACATTATGGATATAATGTTGTAGCTTCTGACTATTGTGATGCATTTGTTGATTATATGACCAATGAAAAATTGGTAGCTGAAAAAATTGATGCATTAAATATACCTACTGGCCAAAAGCGATGGCATGGTATATATACACAAGGTTTGTCTGTGCTTGTTACAAAAGACTTGGACACAGTACTTAAGACATATAAGTCAATATATGATGCACTAGCTCAGAGAGGAAAATTCATTTTTATATTCCCTAGAGCTAAAAAGACAAAGTTTAGTCGAGCAGCACAGCATAAACAAATTTATACTCAAATTGGTTTTAAGGAAATTGAGGTGTTTCGTCAGCAAGCCTTTCCGGCAACACTTTACAGAAAGAATTTAATTGGTTTTTTGGAAAAATATCTAGGAAAGCTGATAGGTATAAGAGATATTATTATTTTAGAGAAATAATATAGTCCATCAAAATATTGATAACCTCAAAAAATTTGACATTTTTTGATTTTTAAAGTACCATAATGGCGCTTGAGGTGGTTAGCCTTCCACGTCAAAAAAAATGGATTCTCTAGCATGTTACCCTAAGTTTCCATTAGACGAGGGGATAAAGGGTTGATACTCCCTAGTTCATAGTTGTTGATACTTGTGCTCCATTAAGTACAATGTCAAT
>LUTY01000027.1 GCA_001640045.1 Candidatus Thiomargarita nelsonii
AACCACACATGTCCCTCCCTACAGCCAACGCCTCTCCAACTACAAGGCGTATTTGTCTTATTCCACCCACCGTTAAGCGGCCAATTAGCACCACCTTTTTAACCAAAGATGGTCGTTATTTAACAATTGCAGCATACGATGACAATAAGCTTGTTGTCATTGATTTCAAAACGAAAAAGGTGGTGAAGGATATTCCAGCAGGTTGCACTCCCCACACCGGCTCTGGTGCTATCACTAATAATGGCAAATATCTTTATGTTAGTGCCGGCTATGCTGGTAACAAGGTTGTGATCTACGATTCTCAAACTTTGAAAAAGGTGAAAGAGGTTTCATTAGAGGTTCCGGCGGGTATCTTCTCTCATGCTCGCCCCAAAATGGTGACGATTGGGTTAGAATGATTTTTTGATTGCCCTCATGCTTAACTGTAGCTTTTGCCAAAAACTTGGGAGTCCAAGATAAATCTTGGACTCCGAATACTACGTCACCTTGCCGTCGCTGAATCTATCAAATCCCAATGGAAGGTACTTTGACCATCAATATCCTCTAAGCCATAATAATAGGTGATGCCAGATTCAACCTCAGTGTCTCTATAAGAATAGACGCTAAAATCGCCTTGGGCTGCGATGAGTTGTTCTGTTAGTCTTATGACTGTTGAATAATCACCATATTTCCAGCCTTCGCCAGTGGCTCGCCATAAATGAAATCCAGCATTGTCAAATTCAGTAGCCGTTTGCCATTCTAAGAGTATCCCACTTTCATTAGCTGTCGCTGTGAAATTGTTTAGGGTGACGAGAGTGGTGTCATCATCGGTAATAGTGACGGTGGCATTGTCTAAATTTTCCCCACTAATTGGTGAGGTTAGCGTGATTGTGAAAGTTTCATTACCTTCAGAATCGCCGTCATCAATAATAGCTATTGTGATGGTTTTGTCAGCGGAGTCTCCGTCTGCCCAAGATAATGTCCCTGTGGTTTGGGTGTAATCGCTGCCGGCTGTGGCGGTGCCGTCAGTGGTAGCGTAGTTTGCTGATATGGCTTCGTTTCCGGTGCGAGTGACGGTGATGGTTGCTTGTCCGCTGTTTTCGGTTACGTTGTATGCCATTGATTCAAATTGCAATGTTGCAATAGGACAAGGTGTTTGTGTGGTTTCCCAACCTGGGTCGTGCTCATCAAGCCATGCGATAAGTTCGGGATCGGAGGCGGTTAGGTGGTTGCCGTTTAATTTTAAATCGGATATTGAGGACAGGTTTTTCAATTCAGCTGGGATTTCTCCGCATAGTTCGTTGTTGTCCAGCCAGAGCCAGCTCAAATTGCTCAAATTGCCCAATTCGCTTGGGATTTCGCCAGTGAGTTGGTTACTAAACAGAGAGAGCACCCCCAAATTGGTTAAATTGCCCAATTCCCTTGGGATTGAGCCGGTGAGTCGGTTGTAAAACAGATATATCTGATTCAATTCGCTCAAATTGCCCAATTCACTTGGGATTGAGCCGGTGATTCTGTTCTGAGACAGAGAGAGAATCTCCAAATAGCTCAAATTGCCCAATTCACTTGGAATTGAGCCGGTGAGTTGGCTGCCATACAGATCGAGTAACCACACATGTCCCTCCCTACAGCCAACGCCTCTCCAACTACAAGGCGTATTTGTCTTATTCCACCCACCGTTAAGCGGCCAATTAGCACCACC
>LUTY01000028.1 GCA_001640045.1 Candidatus Thiomargarita nelsonii
CCTTGACTTTCTATATAGCGTTGTAAGGCTTGCTCAGCCTCTCTCAATTGTTGGCGTAAGCCGTTTAGACGTTTAGTCAGCCACTTCGTGGCTTTATGGGTCATGGCCAGTTTCGCCTCCAAATCACTTTCAATATAGACTTCTGCTAAGGTATTCGGAACAAGGGCAGCTAATTGGGGGTGAGTCGAGTCAAAGGTAATATTTATTATTTGACTATCAGGCTCCGACGCAACGCTTAAATTCGCCATCACTGTCTCGACGACAGCTTTGAATTTCTCTTGGGCAGTGGGGGGCTGGGCTTCTTCATGAGGAGACACTTGCAACCACGCTACTTTGGAGAGCAACTGATGCCAATAGTAAGAGAATCCCTTAGATGGGGGGCTCCAATTAAATGCGGGATGAGAGACTAAGTTGAGTTTCTCGACCAGTTTTTCTGCTAAACCCCGATATTTTAGGATTTTCAATTGAGAGTTGTAAAACTTATCTTGGTACGAACTGGTACCATAAACTTCTTCAATAGAAATAACTTTAGCTTGCTCAAATTCGATGAGTAAAGCTGTCCTCGCTTGATAAATAGGTGGTAATGATAAGGTTTTTAGTGCGGTCAATGAACCGATCACTAAGGTTAGCCCTATAATTATCCATTTATATTTAGTGAAAGTATGCCAGTAAACTCGGAGATCAATATTATCTTCCTCAGCGGATTGAGTCGCGGCACCTTCATTTTCGTCACGGACGACAATAACTTTACTCCCGTCGGGGAGATGCACATAACCGCCGGTTTCTTTGTTTTCGTTTTTTATCATTTATCAATTTTCTACAGTGGATATAGTCATCAAACAATAGACTTTTGATTAATTAAAGGTAGACTAATTATAAAACAAAGTCAATACCAATAGGGCTTTAGGGACGCCGCAGAAAATAACTTACGCATTTTGTGATTCAATAACGACATCCCCGGCAAGGTAATTTCTCTGAGCGTTGAAATCGCACAGCATACTCTTTAAGTTCTTTTTTGGTTAATGAAATTCCTTTTTCGTAAATATCCTCAACAAAAGGCACAATAGGGGACAGGCCTTTCCACGTCATATTTTTTGCCCATTCCAAAGTTTTATCTATACTATCCAAAATAGTACCATTCCAATACTGTTCCAAAGCACCCCAGCAACGTTCGATAGGATTATATTTACTATGATATCAGTAAAATCAGAAAATTCAACGATTCGTTTAATAAATTGAGTGCGATGACTTTCTATATCCGACATTCCGCACATGATTTTCGTAATTAATTGATTATAAAATATTATATTTTTAATTTATTTGTCTATCATCAAAATTATATTAAATATTATCAATAAGTTACAAATTTGTGCGGAATGTCGGTATTATAAAAACATCACTTCATCTATAGAATTTAATAGAATTTAATAACCTCAAGTACTATGGAAATAGTTTGACAAAAAAAACTTGCACCTGGTCGAAAAAAATCTTACAATGTCCCCGCGTTTGTCCCATGTGCCTTTTAAGTTGGACGCTCCAATGAGGGAGGATAACCGCATGGATCAAGATAAACCACTGGTTTAGCTACGCTGAACCCCGGTACTCGTAGTGTATCGGGTAGGCTCCAACTGCACCATTGGTGTCGAAAGATAGGTTGCCACGGCAACTGACAGTCAATCCGCCCGC
>LUTY01000029.1 GCA_001640045.1 Candidatus Thiomargarita nelsonii
GTGGCGCAATTGGCAGACGCACTAGGTTTAGAACCTAGCTGTTGTGGGTTCGAGTCCCACCTTTCGCAAAGATTAACCGCTCACCTCCCCCATATTTGTCCAAATATTTTGGCCAAGCCCTCATACAAACTTGAGTTTTATAATCACAACACCCCGCTCGTTTGGTCAATGCCATTAAGCCTGTCCCGACGGGATCTAAGGGGCAACCACAAAGGATTGCCCCTACGAACGGTCGGTCATGTAGGGGCAATCCTTTATGGTTGCCCCTTGGAGGGTGTCAATTATGGCCTCGAAATTGAAGCGATCGTGTACTAGTACCTTGTCAATTTAATTTGGAGTGATATATAGACATCCTAAATAATTTGTGGTGGCAAAGGGTCTGATTTAGGATGCCTATATAGAATAATGCGCGTTTTTTGGCTGTACAGATCAACATTAAATAATTTTAAAATCATGAAGTTATTGAATAGTTCAGGTTTTTATTCGTTGTTGAACATTAGTTGTACTCAACACAGCGACAAAAAACGTCGAGCTAAGAGTTATGGATAATATGAGATTGTTTTTTGACTTTTTTTTGAGATAAGATACATAATCTATTTATTTTTTAACAATTTATGAAAAATAAAGGTATTGAAACAATGAATGATGTTATTGAAACAATGAATGATGTCTACTGTCATTTAAGACTGCCAACGAGTGTGCAGTTGAATGCGAATCAAGTTGAACACGCTCTTAATACTTTCTTTCAGCAACATCCAGAAGTATTGGATAATATTTTCATGAATTCAGAAAGTCATCCCGAAAATCGAGAACAAAGGACTCAAGTTTCACTTCCATATATAACAAAAGAGAAAAGAGATAAAATATTATTATCACTCATGGAAGAATCGGATGATGATAGTGAGGATATAGATATTAATGAAATTAAGTCTGCTCGACATAGCAAAAATGAAGATGATTACAATTTTTCGAGCCGAACAATCGAAAATCTTCATAAACCGTGATAACTAAAACCGTTATATACAGTTAAAGCGGCGAGCATCCAAGAGGGGCTATTTTAGTTAATTCGGTTCGTGCGTATTAATAACTGATGTTACGCACTCTCTTCCCAGGCAATAACGACAACCAATTTTATTTAAAAAGGGATAAATCAAAATCTAACCAGAGCTGGGTTTTGACTTATCCTTTTTTAAATAAAATTGGTTGTCGTTATTACGGTTTTAACTTGTCGGGTGGCTTGTAGAAACCCACCCAACCCCCTAACTACCGCGCACCTCTAAACCCACGCCGCTGCCGATACCCCCCATCGTCGCGTTTGGCTCAATTTCACCAACCCTAAAAAACGCAACATGAATCACCGACTCATCCGCTACCAGAGCATAGCCAACCATTCGTTCCCCGTCCTGCACAGATCGAAAGTAACAAGCAAGTCAGAGAATAGCTAGCGTAGGGTCAGTTAGGTGTGCCTTTGACTTGACACAAAGGCACTTGCGATATAATTAAGCTTTAAAAGTCAGCACCGGCCTAAGATGTGCCACCACGCTAACCATCTCAGCCGCTACTTGAGCATCAATCACTGGCTGAATCGGTTTATAGGCAGCAGGCGCTTCCTCAATTCGACGCTCCTCTCGCAGCGTAATACAATCCACGCCAATTAAACCTAAGCTTTCCTCACTTTTATCGGCC
>LUTY01000030.1 GCA_001640045.1 Candidatus Thiomargarita nelsonii
CAATGATTCCTGATTAACGACTATAATTTCACAATCATTTTTGAGGGCGAAAAATGAGAAATAATCGAAACCAAATCGGCACAAACGGTCTTTGTTCAATAATGGTTTTGCCCGGTACACCCTCTAATGTTGTTAAAATCACTTGATTCTGCTCCTAAAAAGTTAGACAAAGTTGGACATTTTAGGTAATTCGCTCTCTGTTGATAATCCTTTCAGATTGCAACTAGAGTCCTGGTTGAGCAGTCCCAACCGTAGTCGCTCAGTCCGTTCTAACAAGATGGATTTCACCTTTTGAAAAGGCATCCAACGATCTATCTCCGGATCGTGAAGTCTTGCTAAAACGTTTCGCGCAGCATTCTCATCAGCTTGTAACACCACCCCGTCGAAACAGTGAAATGAATCTCCGCTACGTTTGCCCAAAAGGACTCCGTGGCGGCTATCCATTTGCGAAGTGTACGCGCTGTTGACAAGAATGACCGAAGAACATCTTCGGCGAGAAACTGTGTCTAAAGCGTTTGCTATCACGCCTTTTGTCCAGGCGGATAGTCTTCTAGTAACATTTTTTCCAAATTTCTTTGAGGCAATAGGCGAAGTTAAATCCTCAGCCGCAATAAATTCAGCTTTATCAACTAACTTATGCGTTGCCTGAGAGATTGTGTCTTTAATTTGAGCTTGGACTTTGTAATGAAGGCGATTAAGCTTTTTTCGACCCAAATTATTTTCGATAATCTTTTGCTGTTTATGTGGCTTCTTATTGGCAATCGCCCTTAGTTTATTTCTGGCTTGGTATTTTTTCTTTAATTGATCTGAATGTGAGCTCAATATTTGGCCTAATCCTTCGCCATAATGTTCACCATTAGAGTCAACAAAAACCTCAGTATATCCTTTATCTATACCAAGCGTGGCTTGACCACAAGTTTTTGTTTCTTCTATATCAATCGTATAGTGAACTTCGACTTCACCATTTTTCAAAATCAGTCTCAAGGTGCCCGTTGGCTCAACTGTTGTATTGAGTGGAATCGCAATCCGCTTGCCTTTTTGCAAACTGGGTATCTTTATCCAAGCATGACTGCCTAATTGAAAAGTCGTGTAATTATCAGAACGAACAATAATTTGGTTACTTGTCTGGTTACGACTATGCTTCCAATACTTACGCATTAAACGCCTTAAATAATTGTCACAAGTCCACTCATCCGATTTGAGTTTTTTATAAAGTTCATGCCGTCTGTTTTCATCAGAAACTTGTTTATAAATAATTTTTCTGACTTGAGCGATGGCTGATTCACGATTAGCTTTTATGTCACCAAAAGCATCCCGCAAGGTTTCTTTCCAAGCATTCGCAGACACATCAAATGGACGTTTTGCTTTGAGCCATTGGTCGCGTATCTTTCTATCACTTTTAATAGAAACACCATTAATTGAACCAAAAGAATGCCAAACGTCTGAACGAATTTGACCTAATCGTTTAGCTTGTTCTTCTAGTTGCTCATATTTACCACGATTTAGGTTTTTACTTTTTAGAATCCGGGTTACTTTCATTAGTAATTACCTTTTTTAGGTTTTTCTTGTACTTTCTTAAACCATATAAACGGCAAGAAAAAGTGTGAATAATTGCCATCAAATCTTCTACCATTTCTTGTTGAGGACTCAATGATTCCTGATTAACGACTATAATTTCACAAT
>LUTY01000031.1 GCA_001640045.1 Candidatus Thiomargarita nelsonii
CCCAATTTGGACTGTTCTTTGAGATTGACTTTGGCGACAAAAAAGCGCATTTTTTGCTTGATGTAGCTGCCTAGCACTCTGGCGGCACCGTTAGGAATACGATAACCATTTTCCTTGAGCCAAATTTCTAGTCCTTGGCTTTCGGTGGCTGACAAAATCACGATGTCGTATTCGCCAATGGTATATTCCGCCTCAACTGTCACCCCATGACTCTCTTTCTTGCGTGCTGCCTCCAGTCTCCGCTTTCTTGATAAAAGAGCTTGCGTTGCCTCATCATACATTCTGTAAACTTGACAAGGGTTTTCGTCAAAGTATTCCACCAAACGCGGGGCGGTATAGGCATCGAGATGATCGATGATCTTTTTATCACCGATATGAATTTGTCCCTCTTTAATAAAGGTAGGCACAGGGATCACGACGGCAAATTCTTTGGGATCGCCTTTAAAATCATTTGCCATTGTCATCACGGTTTTGTCATCGTGACGGACAATTACGACTTGTGAGGCTTTATTAAAGAGTTTGGCATCGGCTTTTGCGACATAAAAGCCGCAAAAACTATGCGCTATAGGTGCGGTGAGTAATACTGCGATTAAAATTGAGATTCGATAAGTCATTTTTCATTAACTCCATTTTTACGTTGATTTAGTACAACTAATTGAGAAATAAACGAATTAAAAACCATCAAACAACGACAATTTCAGTTGTTTCGTTCATTACGCGGAGCGGATTTCCCGAAACAACGAAATGGTGGATACGCTTAATCCCAATGCCATTAAGTTAAGATTTAGTACAACTAATTGAGAAATAAACGAATTAAAAACCGTCAAACAACGACAATTTACCTATAATTCAATTCGTTTATTTCTTAATTAGTTGTACTAATGTCTAGTGAGATGATATTTTCCATTGATAACGCTCGCTTGGCAAGAGCCAATCAATCAGCGGCACAAACAGGGCAAAAAACGCTAATGACCAAAATACGCCATTGGTACGATAAAGCCAAAAATAGACAAAGCCCGCGCCACAGGCGACCATAAAAGCGAACAAAATTCGTCCTGCCCTTGAATCTGGTGTCGTCTTTGGATCAGAGATCATAAAAAAAGTAAACAACAAAAGTGCTCCATTTTCCAATTGATGCAGAGGTATTGTCAAGGGATCGCCAAGCCACAGTGCTCGTCCAAACAATATCGCTGTGTAAAAAAACATAAAAGCCAGCGTGACATCACTACGGGCGGCGCGATTAATCACCAGCCCGCCAAGGCAAGCCAATAAAAAGCCGAAATAGGCGACACTGCCCCACTGCCCAGGCGATACCCACACTTGCCCGGTAAATAGCATCATCGCCACCAGTCCAAAACAAGTTGGATTAAAAATATGCTTGTTTTTCCAACGGAAAATAAATTTACTCAAAATAGTTATTGCAGCCGTGAGGCTCATCAATAATAATGTATTTGTGCGAAGCAACAAACACAGTGATAGGGATGAAATTAAAGGACTTCTATAATCAAAATAAGGTAATTTGAATAGGCGAGTACAAAAAAACTGTGTCAACAGTGCTGTGCTGATAATGGTCAACACATGCAACAGTTCAAGCTCAAAGTTCATCCAGAATAAGCCATATATCAGTAAAGTGGACAAAATCGTGATTTGATAATAGCGAGGATCGCTTTGCCAGATTTGAGA
>LUTY01000042.1 GCA_001640045.1 Candidatus Thiomargarita nelsonii
CCAACGCTCGTTGCCTGATGAGCAATTTAAGACGGCATTTGCATATCGTCAAGATGCTTCAATTTATTGGTCACTCACTTTCTCTAAAATCACTGGAGAGGCAGGTATCATTTTTTTAGATAGACACCTTGTTATACCAGTACCCTCTTTATCGGTACGGCTTGCTCGTCCAAGGCAAGGAGAGACTTATCGTTTTTATTTCATTGGTTCACAAGGAGAATGTTGGTTAGGACCGATTAAAACTATAGATTTAGAAGATATTTAATGTTGTCGTTTTTTTTAATATATAGTTTTTCAGATCAAAGGGCAACCATAAAGGATTGCCCCTACAGGCGAATATTGCACTACCTAATTTCGCGGATAATCTCAACATGAGCAAATCAATTTTACAACCGAATACCAGCTACAGTTTTTCCGACTATTTCAAACTTAGCTATCCGACTAAGGACATTGTAGCGGAATTTGGCTATGGGTACCAGCTAACTAAACTGTCTCTGCCACGGAACACCGGCACACTGGCAAGACTTCAAGACACCTTCTATAAGAAATTGCCCCATATTTCTCTGACCTCAGAAGCCGCAAAACGAGAAATGCTGGTGGCTCCCATTCTCCTTGAATTGCTTGATTCTATTGATATGGAGATTGATATTGAGTATCCATTGTATGTCGATGAGCGGCTCCATGGCAATCTTGATTATTTCATACACTCGTCGCAAGATGTAGTCATTGTTGTAGCTAAGCAAGCAGATTTAGAGCGTGGTTTTAGCCAATTAGCGGTGGAATTAATCGCCATGGAGCGATATCGAGATGAGCAATGTGAACGATTGTATGGTGCTGTGACCGTTGGCGATATGTGGCGATTTGGCATGTTGGATGCTAATGCCAAACGCATTGTGAAAGATATTGATTCCTTTCGTATTCCCCTTGATCTTGACGCATTGTTTCAGGTATTTCTTGGAATACTTCAACCCCCCCTTGAACATCTATAGCAGGAGACTCAAAACACAATGTATCAATTTATGAGACAAATTCTCTTTAATAAATACCTCTGGCTCATTTTTATCCCCTTGCTCATTGGCTGGATAGTCTTAGCTAATCGCTTGGAAATAAGAACATACAATGCCATGTATAAGCAACTCAATTTAGTTAAGCAGATATGGGGCGGCAATCTCGCTCAACCCATGCCCTCTGTGCGTTACAAGCGCTTTGGTTCAGATGTATCAACCTTAAGCAAAGGAGAAATCCACGCAGCGGATATCTCTGTCACACTCAAAGTGGATTACCGGAAAAAGGGTTTGGTTTATTATACCGGATATAATGCTGAATTTACGGGCAAGTACACGATCAAAAACCCTGAAAATGAAAATATCTACTTATCTTTCATTTTTCCCTATCCAACTCAGCAGGGTGAAGGCGTACTACAAAACGTGAAATTGTTAGTCAATGGAGAAGAAGACACTGAAGACACAGAATATCAGCCCAATCTGACCTTGTGGACGGGACTACTTGGTCCCTCAGATTCGCTCGAAATGACGGTTAAATATGATGGCAGAGGGCTTAATCAATTTAAGTATGGTTTTGAACCCGGTAAACAGATTAATAATTTTACCATGAAAGTTGATGTGCAAGGGGCAAAAGTCTTGGATTATGCCGAATCAACCATGCCACCCACCGAGTCGCCACAAGAAACGCCACAAGGCAAAATCTTACTTTGGCAGCTAGACAAAGCCCTGACTCAACTCAACATCGGTGTCATACTGCCAGACAAGCTCAATATTGAAAAACAGCTCTTTTTTATGACTTACCGAGCCCCCGCCTTCTTTTTATTATTTCTCATCTCCTTGATTGCCATTATTCGGCTCTTTGGGGAACAATTGAATTTTATCCAAATTGCCGTCACCAGTATCGCTTATTTTTTATTTTACCCATTATTTGCCTATCTGCTCATCTATTTGGGCGTGATTTTCTCTTTTCTCATCTCCTTTGCTATCATTGGCTTGCTTATATTTAATTATATAAGAATCCTGCATGGCTTAAAAATGGCACTAACTGTCGTGACGGCTTATATATTTTATCTGGGCATTACCTCATTAGCGGCATTATTGCCAACCTATACCGGATTGATCCTAACAATCGAAGGCGTGCTATTGATGGGAGTTATTATGCAAGTGCTGTCACAGCATAAAGATTTAAAAATTGACAACTTTTTTGGATGGAAGAAAACGGAGGAAAATCATCATGAAACAACGGCATAAGCCATTACATCGTCTCCTGATAATCATTGGCGTGCTATTTCTCAGCTTACAAGTGTTTGCGGAAGAAACGTCTCGCGCCGAACAGGGAGAAGTCGTCTTGTCTTGGGAAGAAATGAAAAAGATGCTTTCTGAAATTGAGACGCTGAAACAAGACATTAAGCGCTTGAAAGATGAGCAAGCTAAAGCTAAACAAAAGAAAAAAGAGCCTTTGCCCGTCACCTACTCAATTACAGAGTCCCATTTTAGCGGCGAAGTTAAAGGGAAATCTGCCCAATTTTCGGCCAAATTTTCGGTGCAAATCTTGAAAGAGGGCTGGGTAAAAATCCCCTTTTTCCAAAATGATGTTGGGATTGAAACGATAACTATCAACGAAACTCCAACAAACAGTGAACAACAATTTGCACAATTTGTGCGAGAGTCTCAAGGCTATTATTTAGTGGCTTGCTGATGGGGGTGTCTGGGATGGAGCGAGTGTAGGGTGCGTCCCACGCACAAATAAAGACACCTCATTAATGATTATGGTGCCGATGACGGTGCGTAGGACGCACCCTACGCTTGCTTTTTTGCGCTTTTCTCCTTATGTTGCATTTTTAGATTGCTACCTACCCACCAAAACCACCACGCCATCCTCCGAAACTTCACCCATCCAGCCTGACCAACCAAGCTGCGTATCTGCCGAAAGCGTCATCTTGGGCACTTCTGCCTTTTTTAAAATCAGTACCACATCAAAATCTAATGGATCAATTAACAAAAATTTCACCAAATCGCGTAGAGTTTTATAATATTTTCCCGTTGGCAGAAAATCACAAAATTGATTAAAATTAAGTGGTCCCAAGCGTATATTAAATTTTCCGGCACGATCCAACACCCGATCTCCCACAGAAAAATCTTGTCCTAATGAACAATTGTCCAGTCCCATGCGGTTTTGTTGCCATTTTTCAATTGGCACCCAACGGGGGACACATTGTTCAATGGCAACCGGCAGATTAAAAAAATAATGAGAAATGACTTTTTCCAAAACAACCGCTGAGCGGCTACGCATACTTAATAAACCCACATAATACAGTAGCCGATCCCAACGTATATTGCCCACCTGTCGCAATTGCGGATCGCCTAAGCCCATCAGAGAAAACATGCGTTGCGAAAAACCATCAACCGCGCCCTTTTTATATTCAATATAATAGCGGTATTTTCTCCAAATCCGATAAAACAAGGAAAAGAGGCGATGATGAAAAATATCTAAAAAGTCACGGCGCTGGTTTTCATCTAAATCAGCGGCGATGATCGCTTCGGTATAAAAAGCCGGTAGAGGGGAAGTTGTTCCATACAAGCCCATGAAATTTAAAGATAAAAGATACTGATTGTCGCTGGCTTCAAGCGAGGCAATGTCCGCAGCCGGAAAGGCTAAATGTGCGGCTGGGCGAAAACGGAGGATTTCACCTTCAACGGGACCTTGATAGCCAACCGGTACAGCGCTTGGATGAATGGATTCTAGCAAATAGACTAATTGAAAAAATGAATAAAAACGGCTATTTTCAGTTAAATCAGATGTTGTTGTCCTTGTCTCGCTGGCCATAAATAGATTTCACCCCGTTCCGTTTTAACTTCAAGTTGATGAAAAGCATTAATACTGGCATAGAGAGCCAAAAACTCATTCAGCACGGAGGCAAATAGGTACATGTCCCCTTCTCCCGCGAATTTGCTTTCTTGCATATCAATATGCGTGCGTATGCCCCGAATCGGTGTCCCATGATGTAGCACATCAACGGGGCTAGGCTGTATCGCGGCAATACCTTCACGGCGTAATTGACTTTCTCGCGCCGTTTGTACATTATAGTGTGCCCCAAAATCATAAGCCGATAATATCACCCGTAAAGCTTCCACATTAGCAAGAGAGATGTAATTCAGGGACATATTAGAAATCAGTTGCCAATGCAGTCCCGCTTCTAAGGGCGGGGGAAAAGAGGGTGTCA
>LUTY01000033.1 GCA_001640045.1 Candidatus Thiomargarita nelsonii
TTTTTTTAACACATGACCACTTTTTGCGTCAAATACAAACCCTGCATCAATTTGATTCTCTGCCTCCACAGCTTTGTTCAGCCAATCTTGAACAGACATATATTTTTCTCTCCTTTAACAATTATGAATCTTTCACAATATTTGCAATAAAAACAAATATCAACAAAACTTACCTTTCGGAGTTCAAAAGTTTCAATAATCTATTGATTATTAAAAATATAAAATCAGTGCCTCATCTCCTTATGGTATCAAAAATTTGAACATCAAGTTAAACAGTATTTTTCATTTTTTTCAAAAAGTTAACTATTTTTTCCAGTTCAATTTCACCCCAAGCCGCTAGTTGAGCTATTTTCTGATTTTTTGTGGCTACAAAACCTATAAGAATAGGTGAATCTAAATTTGGGACTACATGAAAACTAATCATACCATTAGTAAGGTGAAAAACAAAAAATTTTAGTTCACCACATTCAAGAACATATCCAATTTTATTTAGAACATTATTAATATTTATTAAAGAATACAAAGAAGACGTAACTGAATTAAGATTATTAAGAAGTGCATTGCTTGTACTTTTACATATAAAAAAATGCTTTTGCAAATCAAACAAAAAAATACCTTCAATTGGATTTATTGGATTCTCAACAACTTCATTTAGTAAATCCTCAAGCTCTTTAGGACATTCTTTTTTTGGACTAAAACCCAATATTAATCTCATTTTATCAAAAAAACGAGAAAGTGCATTCTCACCGATTAGCCCAATATCTTCTATTGAAAATTTCACAGTATTGTCTTTTTGCCACTCAGTTATATGAAATTGCGAATTAACTAACTTAACAAACTGATTTTGTATGCTTAACGGTATATAAAAAATGACAGTGTCGAAATTAATGCTTTCTAATAATCTTATCACTTCTCTATTATCAAAATGCTGTATTTTTTGATCGGCATTAGAAAAAATAATGCTGCCAGAGTCGCCAAGCCACTCATACAAACCTTCAATGGGAATTATTTTATCTGCTTCGTAAACCAATATTTTCATATTTTATCACATTAGTTTCTTGAAATTCTTATAGATGTTAAACTCCTTGATACGAGAAACGGGATCTCTTCGTTTTTTGTCCGTGTAATACTGTAAACCATATTGATAAACAGATAGTGGAATAATATTCATTGGACGTTCATTTGACAATGAATTTCCTTTGTTCCATATTTTAATCACGCCAAGCAATATATCCAATAGCAGAAAAAAGGGATCGCCGTTAAAGCGTTCATCTCTTGGATAAGCCATTGTCAATATCTTGTTTAATTCACCAAAATTAATGTAGTCTCCCACTGCTAGTTTATTGATTGAGTCTTCTAACTCATCAAAGGCGTAATCTTTTTGCTTTCCGGCTGCTAAAAAATCAAAAAAGCTGCTGACAATCCCATCTAAAACACCTTTGTTGACTTCAGGTGGCAAAGAGACTAAGGCACCCGGATTAAAAACATGCCTCAGAGGTGCCGGATTGGTATTGCTTTTAAAAAAATCTTCGATGGCTCTAGCCGTTAGTTTGAAAACAGTGACTTCATGATCGTTTGAGTTTAATAACTTATCTAATTGACGATATACCCACAAGAACCATACAATAATATTATCGTTTTTAAATACTTGCTCATATATTTTGTAATGTTCCCCTTTTTGA
>LUTY01000034.1 GCA_001640045.1 Candidatus Thiomargarita nelsonii
CGTTTGCATGACCCCAATGGCTTGGCGAGTAGAACCGGTTTGATCGTCCAGCAGGTCAAGTTGTAGACCGTTTTTTTGTAATAATGAATTACGTTGTGTGATGAATTGGTTAATTCTTTCTACTAAAGTAATCGTATTGGCAGACGTTTTTTTGGTGACTGAAAAAATCACGCCAGGTTTTTGTTTGAATTTAACCAGAGTTTCCGGCTTTTCCCAACTGCGCTGTACATTGGCAAGCTGATCGAGTTGCAGAGAAGGTGTCAGGACAATAAATTGCCCCAGTTTCTCAGCATCCCTTTCAGTACCCACCAAGCGTAACAACCATTGTTGTTTGCCTATATCAAGACTGCCAGCAGCTAGATCATTAAATAAAACTCTGACGCTATCGGCTACTTGAGTCGGATTTAAGCCATAGTTTTGTAAGGATTCTAATAATAACTCAATTTGTAATTGGGGTTTATGCAGTCCGATAGTATCAACCCCATGCACGCCTTTTATCTGTTCCAAATCCTTTTTGATAAGATAAGCTTGGCGGCGTAAACTTTCATCCTCACCAGTGCCATTCAGGACCAGCATGGCAGTTGGAAAAGCATTAGCAGTGGTGATTTCCAGTATTAAGGGATTATCAACTTCGATTGGTAATTCCTGTTCTGCTTTATTTTGTATTTCACGGCGCAAATCGTTTAAGCGTTTATCATATTCGCGTTCAGGCATATCTTCAAAACGTACTTCAGCACGCCGACGTTGGCTGCGATCTGGGTTAAGGCTGACAACCACCTGGCCCCAGTGTTCGCCAAACAAAATTTCTGTTTCTGTAAAAGCCTGTCCAGCATAACTGGCAAGATTACGCATTTCACCGGTTTTTATATGGGTTAAAATTCTTTGTTCTACCTGCGTGGTAACTTCTAAAGTTTCCTTCATACTGGCATCAGGAGACATTTCTACAGTGACATAAAAAATTGGAAAGCTGTCCATAGCAAAAAAGTTAATTTTGACCCATTTTGCTTGGAAGGCATAACCGACTCCTGATACCAGAATAATAATTAATATTACTGCTAGGTAGGGATGGCGTAGCATTTTTAACAGGGATTTGCTGTAGAGGTGCTGTAATTTACTGGTGAAAGCAATACGCAGTTTTTGGGTTTTAGAGCCGCTGGTAAATTTGATATTGGCGGCAATCACATGGGCTGGCAGCATCCAATAGGCTTCAATCAGGCTAATAGCCAAAGCGGTGACTACGACAACTGGCACTACCAGCATGAATTTACCTACAATTCCCGGCATCAGCATCAAGGGTAAAAAGGAGGCCATAGTGGTTAAAACGGCTGTCGTTACCGGCCAAAATACTTCTCTGAGAGAACTCAGCGCGGCATTAAGCGCATCCATGCCCCGCACAATGCGGTAGTACATGGATTCTATAACGACGACAGCATCATCAACCAGCATTCCCAGGCTGATGACTATGCCTAAAAGTACATTGTTATTCAGGGTAAAACCCAAATTTTGAATAAACCAGAAAGTGCCAGAGAGGATAAAGGGTATCCCTATACAAGTCAGCATAGCCATACGCCCCCCCAGAAATAGCCAGGTGATGACTAAAACCATAGCCAAACCTATCAGCGCATTCGTTTGCATGACCCCAATGGCTTGGCGAGTAGAACCGGTTTGATCGTCCAGCAGGT
>LUTY01000035.1 GCA_001640045.1 Candidatus Thiomargarita nelsonii
GCTCTGCGTGGGAATGCCTTCAGGGACGCTCCGCGTCCCGCAGAGCGGTGCAAACAGGCATTCCCACGCAGAGCGTGGGAACGAGGACAAAATACAATCATTTCTCCAACCAAATTGATGAAATTTTACCATCGCGCAGTATTTGAATAGAGCGAGGTGTTTTGTACCAACTAAAACGTTGTTTAAATTCATCTAAATTAGTGATTTCCTTTCTATTTAGACCAACGAGCCTATCACCCCGACGAAGTCCAATTTGCCAGGCATTACTGTTTCGTGTCACCTTATAAACTTCTATACCATCAGAACTATCTTTGAAAACAGCACCTTCCAAATACACGCTAATCTCACTACCCTCTACACGCTTGCTATCGGCAATGACCACGTCTAAATGGCGAGTACGTCCCTTGCGTATAACAGTTATTTTGACCCGCTCACCAATGCGTAATAAGCCAATACGGTTGCGAACCGCTGTCGCCGCTAAATATATCGCCGGTTTGACTAAGGAACCAATCTGGCGCTCAGCATCGAGGGGACGGTTAAAACCAATAGAGTGTGTTGTTTTGCCGTTAACCATGGCTAACACTTCGCCATTTTGACTGCCCACCACGATCATCGCGCCTTGTAAATCTTGTGCGTCGCGATGCTTTTTTTCCAGTTTTTCAAGGCCCTCAACCATGGCTTTTTCCGCTGCTTTCTGAATGACGGGATCCAAAGTCGTTACAATTTGTAAGCCTTGTGAATGCAAGTCTAAGTCTTTTTTCTTATAATATTCATTCAATTGACGGCGCACAAGTTCAAAAAAGGCAGGAAACAGAATACCCGTATTTTTTTCAAGGCCCAATGGTGCCTCTTTGGCCGCTTTTGCCTCCTCTTTTGAAATTTTACCAGTCGATAGCATCACATCCAGTACAAGATTGCGACGCTTTTTTGCACGCTCTGGATGTTTCCGTGGATTATAAAGCGAGGCACCGCGTACTAGGGTAACTAGCAAGGCAAATTGTGGTAGTTCAAGTTCCTTTAAAGGACGATTGAAGAAAAACTGTGCTGCTAAGCCCATGCCATGAATCGCACGTTTACCCGCTTGCCCCAAATACACTTCATTCATGTAAACTTCGAGTATCTCATTTTTGCTATAATGCCATTCTAGCAATAGGGCCATGATAGCTTCATTGATTTTACGCTTGAATGTGCGCTCTGATGAGAGATAAAAGTTTTTAACAAGTTGTTGGGTGAGAGTGCTACCGCCCTGTACCCGCTTACCCGCCCTGAAATTAGCAACAAAAGCACGCACCAAACCACGTATGCTGATACCCCAATGTTCAGAAAATTGACGATCTTCCATGGCAACTAGGGCATGACTGAGTGCGTCCGGCACTTCGTCTAAACGCACCAAAATGCGGTCTTCATTATGGCTCGGATAGATTTTGCCTATTAATTGGGGCTCCAAGCGTAGCAAAGCCAATGGGCGATCAGGATGTGATTCTTTGAGTGAGATGACTTTATCGTCGGAAAAACCCACTTGTACAGTACGTGATGGCTCGGGTAGATCCCAAAATTCAAAGCCACGAGTCGTGATTAGAAATTCATTGTCGTTATAGTGATATTGTCCCGGTGCTTTAGGTGAAGAATTCTTTTGATAACCAAGGGCTTTTAGCTCTTCAATCAAATTCTCAGTTGTGA
>LUTY01000036.1 GCA_001640045.1 Candidatus Thiomargarita nelsonii
CGGGTGTGTAAACGTGATCGCCCTTGAGTATGTCAAAGCCATTGAAATAGTCAAGAGTAAGGCCACCATGCGCGTGGGAGCGTACAGTTATCGTCGGGTATCGTTGACCCGCTTTTGTCTCTTTCCATGCGCCGATGTAGTATGTCTTGCCTTTATGTTCTTTGTCATAGCATTTTATACCATGCCCTTTGCCATCAAGTCTTAGAGCACTTGGCGCGTCTATTTGATAGCCTAATGTGTCTAAAAACCGTGAAAATTCATGTTCCCAGTTGGGGTCGCTCATTTGAGTTTCCTCGCAATCAAGGAGACAAAATGGCGCGGCAAAACTTACGCAAAAAAAAACTTTACAATTAACTCTGTTGTGTGACATACTCTTAACACGCTTCTAAACGTAAAAAGGGTATGTCAAAGTTTTTTGGTAAGCAAAACGGCCATTTTGCCCCAGTTAAAGAAAATGATAACCCTAAGTATTTGGAAATAAATAACTCATCTGTTTTTTTGTGCGATAATGGTGTAGTTCCAATTGCCATGAAATGTATTTCTTTCTATTTGCAAAGTTTTCATTTCATTATTAGAAACTTTGATTCCAATTGGATATTCTTCGGTATCAAGAGCGGCTTGAATTGTAAGTCCGGTGTTAGTCGTGGTATTTGCAATCAAATTAACAATAACTTCATAATCTGTTAAAGGTCTTCCTCTCCAATTCTTGGTAATATGAGAAAACATACGGTGTTCAATTTTATTCCATTTGCTTGTTCCCGGTGGAAAATGACAAACACTCACTTTAAGACCCGTTTCATCGGCAAAAAGCTGAAGTTCTCGCTTCCATAAACGATTGCGAGAGCCATTGCTTCCTCCGCCATCTGCCGTCATTAGAATTTCTGTGGCTTGTGGATAAGCATCCACGCCCATTTGGAACCACCACTGTCGAATGGTTTGTACTGCAAATTGGGCCGTATCATGATCGGTTCCAACGCTTACCCAACCTTGATTTTTTGCCATGTCGTAAACACCATATGGAATACCTTTGCCATTAGCCAAAGAGGGAAAATCGTAGGTTTCCACTTCTTCTGGATGGCCTTTGGGCTGATATTCTCGTCCGCTATTAGCAAATTGTCCGATCAATTCTTTCTTTTTGGCATCTACTGATATAACAGGCAGGCCACGACTTTGAAAATCAACAACTTGTGAGTTAATAAACTCAAATTGGGCGTTTCGGTGCGGATGGGATTTCCCTTCCATTCTTTTCTGAGGACTTTGTAGACTATAATTTAATTTGGCAAGCAATTGACCAACTTTTGTATGACTAACCGGGTGTCCACTCGCTGTTAATTCTTTGGCTAATTTTCGCGTACTTTTACAAGTCCAACGAAGAGGGGACATGGGATCACCACGCGATGTGGGGTCAACCAAAGCTTCTAACAAACCACATAGCTTTTCATCATGATTTTCAAGACGTTTTCTGCCACCTCCTTTTTTTCTGATTCGACGACTGTTATTCTTACCTTGTTCAATTTGGTAAGAAGTTATTTCTTTTTGGCCAATTCGGATTGTGCTTTCAGCCAAGCCTGTTGCTCTTGAAACAGCTGCTATACCTCCATGTCCCAAACTAGCCGCTTCAACAGCAGCCCATATTCGACGCTCACGTTCATCTAATTCTTGTTCGAGGACTTTGTAC